>JBHLLE010000635.1:0-3086 GCA_048885945.1 Candidatus Hermodarchaeota archaeon
GAAATGTTGTAGCTTATACGAAAACACGCGTTTGTCTTTATTTGGCGTTACATCGATTAAAATTGAAATTTATGTTCATTAAGTATTTCATGGATAATTTTAAGAAAAATGAATTCAAATTGAATATCCCAGAAGAACAAACAGATTTAGCACCTCATTTGTTCATTTCTTCTTTCTATAAAGACTACACACAAAAAAATGAAATGAATCTTAAATTAATGCTTTCTTCGAAAAGGATTTCTGATAGAGTCAGTAAATTAATAGATCTCAAGGACATTATAACTAACGAGGATATAATCAATGCAATAACTTTTAAAAAGTATTTAGACGATAATAACAGAATTAAGTTTATAATGAGAGAAATTAAAGCTTCAATTTTTGTGTGTAAGGTAATGTTTGCTCAAATGGATGTATTTGATCCATTTTTTGAGGGTAAAGAAATCATGGTTGATGCTGAAGAATTTATGGTAAACCAGGATTTCATACCAGTATTAATCCCTGCAATATCAAATGCTTATTCTGGTAGTAATAGAGCTCAACTTGAAGATCTATTTCGAGCATACGATTTTATGATGACAAGAGTTCTAAAAGGAATTAATTACGCTGTAGAACTTGCTTCGGGTGGTCAAATCCTCTTGGATTTAGATGATACAATATATAACTCGGGAAACATATTTGACATATAAGTTTAGAATTCGAAAGATCGTCGTTTTCAGCTCTAGCTCATTCTTCTAAAAAGCTTAATTGAAAAAGTTAAAAAATAAATTAGGTTAAATATTTAGAAGGCATAATTATAGACTTTTTTAATATTTATGCCAAGAAAAGAAATTGATAAAACCCGTTTTACATCTGATTTTAACCATATGATAAATATCGTCATGTTAAATAGCTTGGGATTTTTTTTTATTGGTTTTTTAGTCCCGATTATAGCTAGATATAATATGGTTGCATCTGCAATACAGATCAGTCTGATTGTATCCTTTCAAGTATTAGGGCGAACTATTAGCGCTGCTATCACTGGAGTTCTAACTGATCGAGCTACATCAAGGAAAAAGCTTGTTTTAATTGGCTCTATAGGGAGAGGAACATCATATCTCATTATTTATACTGCTATAATTATTAACTCTTTATTGCTGCTTGGAATAGGTACATTTACATTAGGTTTTATGGCAGGTGTGTTTTGGGTTCCCTTCAATACACTGATCGCAGAAAAATCTAATAAAGACAATCGTTCTGAAGCTTATGGAAAAAGAAATTCTGCGAATGCCAAAGGACAAATAATTGGTGGTATTATAGGTTTTCTCCTACTTATGGTGCTTAGTTATTTCACTAATATTCCATTTATCTTATACGCTAGTATTCCAATCTATGGTATTGCTAATTTTTTTGCTGGTTATAGGTTCAACCGGGAGGTAGATGAATCAATTAAATTTGTCAATTCCTCAAATCCATTTGTAAAATCCATAACCGATGAAAAGAGTGTTAACCAACCAAAGCAAGTATTTCCTTTTATTTTGGGAGCTATGTTCTTAATGTTAGTGTTATTCCTTAGCAGTATTAACAGTTCAATCGCAAAACCATTTTTGAACATTTATGTTATAGAAAGAATAGAAAGTAATATTCAATTAGTCACATGGGCATATCTACCCGCAGGGTTAGTAGCAACACTGTTAGCTCCAAAATTGGGAAAAGCTGTAGATAAATTACGACCTGCTGTAGGTATTACCATAACAAGCACACTAGGTGCACTAGTCACTTGGTTATTAATAAAGTCAGGTAATATATGGGTTTTTTCTGTTCTCCTATTAATCGACCTCACCATTATGATAGCAGCAGAATTAATATTTCAGAATTTGTTAAGTAGGATTTCATTAAAAAATCGTGGTAAAATAATAGGTTCGGGAGAATTTTTTCAGTTTCTTGGAAGTTTTATCGGACCAATTGTAGGAGGTATTGTATGGGATTTTATTAATCCAACTTTTCCTTTTATTATATCCATTTTCGTAGAATTATCTCTCATACCACTTTATTTAGTCGTTGTTTATTATTTAATACCCCATTTAGCTGAATCTTTCAAGAAAAAAGTAAAATAAAATAAGAATAATCTAATTAATGCTCTTTAGGCATATGCTTTAATTCTGCAAGAGAGAAAACAGGTCCATCGATACAAACATATTTTTCACCAATATTGCATCTTCCACACTTTCCTATACCACATTTCATTCTCATCTCTAACGAATTAAGAATTTGTTCATCCTTCCAATTTAATTTTTCCAATTCATTTTGAGCTGTCTTGATCATAATAGGAGGGCCGCATACTACAGCAACAGCATTATCAGAAGATGGAGCGACTTCTTTTACGACTGCTGCGACAAATCCAACTTTTCGCGTCCAGCCTTCTTCTTCGCGATCGATTGTCAAAACTACATCAATATCGTCCCGTTTTTCCCATTCTTCTAAAACATCACGGTATAAGACTTCACCAGAATTCCGATTACCGTATATAACTGTGATTTTCCCATAATCTTTTCTATGTTTCTCATCTAAAACATATAAAATTAGGGATCGTAAGGTTGAAAAAGCAAATCCGCCTCCAATTACTACAATATTCTTTCCTTTTAACTCTTCCATTGGCCACCCGTTCCCTAAGGGTCCTCTTACGCCGATTGTATCTCCGATTTCACGATTATGAAATGCAGATGTCACCGTTCCCATTTTCTTAATCGTAAATTTAATGGTGACTTCTTCGGTAGGAGAAGATGCAATCCCAATCGGACACTCTCCTTCTCCAATAAGACTGATCTCTGCAAATTGCCCTGGAATGTAATGAAATTTGTTATAATCACCTTCTTTTATAAATTCTAATTCGAAAGTTTTTATATCATTGACATCGTTTTCAGAAATAATTGATTTTACTTTTGTAAGCATTGGGATATAAGGATTAGGCATTGATTTTCTCACCTTCTTCTTTTTGTTCAATTTCAAGTATTTTATCAATAATCAATCGAAGCTCGTTATTAACGGGGCACGCCGTAATGCACCTACCACAACCTACGCACCCTAAGCACTCGTAATTCGAAGGGTAA
>JBHLLE010000636.1:0-3085 GCA_048885945.1 Candidatus Hermodarchaeota archaeon
TAATGGTTTTGGGACGATATTTTTAGCTAATCAAATTCATTACTTGCATTCCAATTTATTTAATTATTTTCAAAACATTATTTCGTTTCGAACAACCGATATTTATGATGTTAAAATTTTGAAAAATCAAATGAATTTACAAGAGCTTCGTGGTACTGGATATTATGGTTCTAATAGAAATAACACTTATCAAATTGAATATTTAATGAGAATGAATGAAAATGAAATATTAATTAAAAGATCTGATATTTATCAACCATTTCCTGCTGTAATTGATAACGAACAAATTTTAAAAACCAAACCAATGAAATGTCAAGAGATAATAAAATATATGGATGAACGCGGATACGATCTACAATTTATCGAACAAGAAATCTTAGAACAAACGAAAGAAACCATATTTGAAAAAGATTTTACTAATTATTCAATGTTTTTAGAAGAGATTATTAAATTTCTTAACGCATTGAGAGTTGTTGATAAGGTGGGAAATCTTTATAAATCAAAGATTAAAGAAGAGCTCAAAAAAGTATTATATTCTAAAGCAATTAAAATTACAAAAGATAAAAAAAAAATAAAGAAATTACGAGACGAGATATTTAATATCTTCGTAAAATTTGGTTATTTAGTTGAAAACCATCCTAAAATGGCTAGTGGAGCTGAATCCATAAGAACTTCTTATTCGGTTGGAGAAAAGTTTCAGATAGCTTTAAATGATTACATTCAAAATAAAAATTATTCTCTTAAAAATCTAGCTGTAAAAATAAACGAACAGATTTCAGAGAGCGAATTAGTTTATGACAATACTTTACAGGAAAGTTCTAATCCTAACATAAATACTATTAATAGAATAAAAAATCTTTTAGCAATGGGTGTTAGCGATTTATATTATGATTTGTTTCTTATTCATAAATCAATCAACAAAGATGACTACGAACAAGCCATAGAAATTGAAAAAGAATTTATAAAGAAGTTTTTAACAAACCTACATAAAAATCTTTTCCACGCGAATTATAATATATCAGATATTGATTTAGAATCCTTCTCAGAATATCTTTCAAAAAATAAAATCTTACCATACACTAAAGAACAAATTATTAATTATTTATCCAAATGCGATTCTTTAGATGTAGAAAAAAAAGATCTAGAATCTCAAGCTATTAACACATATAATTTACTTTCGGATTTCTTTAATCACATACAAGTAATTATTAATGAAAGTTAAAGCGAGGTTAAAATAAGTGAACAACTTAGATTTTAGTAAGAATTACTTGAAGGCTTCAATTGAAAGAATTATATTCAATGAAGAAGAACTTAAAAATTTAAAGATTGTAATAAATGAGCTAAATATTGGTACAATAGAATCAAAAAAAATAAAAGATATTATTATTAAATCCCGTATGAGAATTTTAGACGAATTAGTTGATTTTATTCCTTTTTGTTTAAATCTAGATACTAGGAAACATCACAATAAAAAATTGAATGCATTACCTGATACGCCAAATATCGATAAAACGGATGAACTAGAACAAAAGAATCAATTCCTTGAATTAATTGGAGAAAGAATAAATAATATTTATAAAAATCTTAAAGAAATTTCGAGGATTGGTTAATTTATTTGTAATTTAAATAATTTACGTAGAAAATTAAAAAATATTTAAGAAATTTTGAATCAAATTGATAAAATAAATATTAAATATCTTAGAGAGAATTATTCTATATGACAGAATTATTTGCGAATGTCAATAATATTCAACTCTCTTATAGTATTCATGGAAAAGATACTGGAACGCCTCTTATTCTCCTACATGGTTTTGTGATGTATAAAGAATTTTGGATTGCTCAAATTAATGATTTATCCAAGCATTTTAAATTAATTACTATAGACCTTAGAGGATGTGGTAAATCGGACCATCCAGAAGAATCTTATGGACTTTTAGCAATGGTGGATGATATTAAAGGATTAATGAACCATCTTGAAATTGAAAAAGCTCACATAGGAGGACATTCTCTAGGAGGAATGGTGGCCATTAATTTCGCATTGAAATATCCAGACAGATTAAGTAAGCTAATACTAATAGCAACTGTACCTGAGTTTCCTAGCGACCAAGCAGGCTTAGATATGTATAAAAACAGTCAGATTTCGTCATATAGAGCAAAGTTAGAGGATGCTGTAAGTTCCTTTTTTGATAAAATGAAACCAAGATTTACCCGGAACTTTTTTAAAATTATGAAGAGCGATGTTAAACGAAAATTTTATGATATTTTTTCAACAGAGGATTTAATTGAGCTAGAGGAAAAAGGAACTTCTAACGAAAAAGATATTATTAATCTAGCAAATGTTATGAGTGAACATAAATCTCTAAACAAACTAGAGCAGATTAAAAATGAAACCTTAATTCTTGCTGGTGAAAAAGATAAACACACGGTGAAATCATCCAGCTTATTGATGCATGAGAAAATTGTTAATAGTAGGTTGGAAATTTTACCCGGAGCACACTTTTTTCCTCTAGAAAATGCTCCAGAAGTAAATAAAATCATTATAGACTTTCTCACTCAAGCATAATTAGGGGGATAAAAAGACAAATAACTTCATTTTTATTAACTTCTTTATTCGATTTTCTTGACAGTCAACTAAAGGAAAAAATTAAATTTGCATTTGAATAAATTGCTATGTTTTAATTGATAAATGGTAATTTTAAATTGAATTTAGAATTTCAATAAACATAAAAAAATACTTTTTCTAATAAAATAGTTTTCATGCACATCAATAGATTAAAAAAAACAGAAAACGAGGAAAAGAAAAGCTATCCCGAATTAATGCCTCTCTGGATTGCTGTATTTGTAGATATATTAGGCTATTATATTATTATTCCTTTTTTGCCTGCTTTTATTACTTATTTTAATACAACACCTTTAGTCATTGGATTATTACTTGCTACAAACGCAATCTTTACCGTTATTTTTGCTCCAATTTGGGGAAAATTAAGTGATAAATACGGTAGAAAGCCCATTTTATTAATATGCCAAGCAGGGACCTTTACGGCGTTTATTATTTTAGCCTTTTCTAGTTCATTGGAATTAATAT
>JBHLLE010000637.1:0-3084 GCA_048885945.1 Candidatus Hermodarchaeota archaeon
TAATTGACATTCCAATTGGATTAAGATCAAAAGGAAATGAACCTCGACATTGTGATAAAGCTGCGAGAAACTATTTAACAAGATTAAGGTCTTCTAGTGTTTTTCCCACACCATGCAGAGCAGCTACTTATTCAGAATCTTACCTTAAAGCAAATACGATTAATAGAAAAAAGACAGGGAAAGGATTATCTAAACAAACATGGAATATTACCAACAAAATTAGAGAAGTAGATGTATTATTAAGAGAGAATCCTGAAGCTGGAGATGTATTTATAGAATCCCATCCAGAAGTATGCTTTACTGCTTTAGCAAAAGGAGTACCAATGGTAAATTATAAAAAAACTAGAAAAGGGATAAAGGAACGCTTAAAATTATTAAAATCTTATTGGAAATTTCCAAATAATCCTCTAGAGCTAGATATTAACGGATTCAAACGAAATCAAGTTGAAACGGATGATATTTTAGATGCATGGGTTTTAGCAATTTCAAGTTCTTATGGTAGATCAAATCTTCAGTTTCTACCTCCTGATTTTGAATATGATTCTGAGGATTTGCCAATGAGAATGGCCATCCCGATTATAAAATAAAAAATAACAAGTATTTAAAGTGATTTTATTTCTTGTATTTCTATTCGCTTGATTTTGTTTTCATTCCAAACATAAATCTGGTAATATTGTTTGTTTTTATTAATTCACAGAATAAAACTGTTATGAATAAGGCAGCAGTAGTAATTATTAAATATTTAATTAATATTGCTGTATTCCATTGGATAACGTAAAATCCAATAATTATTATTATTGTTTGATGGAGGATATAAAAAGGTAGAGCTATTTTGCTTGCATATTTAACAAATGAATTATTTTTATTTAGATATTTTCTTCCATAACCAAGAAAAGCTATTAACCAACACCACGCACAAAAAGACCAAAGTGACATTCCTATGATATAAAAAATTATTAGATATGTAGGATTGCTAAAAATCCTAGTATTAAACAAAGCATTCGATTTAGCGTTAAAAAAAATAAGTGTATCAACTGTTAAAACGAAAATTGCAATTACTATACCTAAAACTAAAGCTAAAGCTTTATTGCGAGCTATAGAGTCCTCAAAGCGAGAATCTGCAACAATTAAAAATCCAATTACGAAAATAAAGAGATAAAACAGAATTGCTGCCCAATCAAATATGAAATCGTGAGATTCGGGAAAGATCCAACGAAGACAGACATTAACTAATATTAGTGGTACCGCTAAAAGGAATATTTTTCTGCCTTGCTCAATATAAGAAGCAATTGCAAAAATATGTCGTTGTCCCTTTTCTTTTTTCAATCTTAATAATAATGGTAATGTTATCAATGATATGAAAAATAAATACCATAAAAACCAAAGATGATGCCAGCTAAAATTACCGTTAGGATAAATTCCTATAAAAAATTGGGGATAAAATTCTAAATAAGTGCCATTAAAATTAATAGGACTATGTCTTGTTTCGCTCCACCAAGCTAAACGCTCAAAATATATTTGAGGAGGAATAACTATTAAAATACCGAATATAAGTGGGATTAACAATCTTTTCACCCTCTCTATCGAATATTTGCGTCCAGAACGAAAATTTAACGCGTAAAATGTGCTAATTCCTGCTAAAAAGAAAAAAAGAGGCATATGCCATATATTAAGAAATGCTACAAATAATGCTGCTTCTAAACTTAATTCATTATCTTTTAAGTGAAATACACTCCAAATATTAAATATCATTGCTGTATGAAAATATATTAGTAAAATTACAGCTATTACTCGTAGTGAATCGATATCATATCTACGTTGAGAATCGTTACTAGATTGGTTTATAATTTGGGCGTTATTATCCATCATCTTCTTCAAAATAATAAAATATTTAATGAATTTTTAATATTTAGGAGCCCAATATTTTATTTATATTAGAACCTATAATGAAATCGGTTTTTAATTAAGTAGATTATTTTGATATAATCATTTTAAAAAAAGAATATAATTATAAAAATTAAAAAATAAGATTCTTGTTATTTCTCTCCTAATTTTGGAGTAGACAAAATTAATGAAAGGAATTCTTCAACAATATTTTGTTTTTTTTTATTTTTAATTGGAGAAACAGCTTTCATTTTTATTTCATTAGATTTTGGTTTTAAATTTACCTTCATTATAAAATCCAACCTTATCTTAATCTTTTTAAAACTAAAACTTGTTTTAAATTAATTAAAAGAATTCGTTGGGTTAATATAAGAAATTTCCATATAGAATATATGAGCTATTTACATAGAAAACAAATATATTGATTTATCTAAACTATATAGAATTTTTAAAACAATGCAAATTTAAAATTATTAAAGTTAACATTAATTATCAGAATTATCGTTTAACTTGCGATAATAAATTAATCATCTAAAAAGAAGGAAAATGGGATTAAATCTTAAAGAATTAAGTTCTCCTATCGAGTTTTGGGAATATTTTGAAAAAATTTCTAAAATTCCTCATTGTTCTGGCAAAGAAGAGAAAGTAAGAGAATATATAAAAAAAGAAGCAGAAAGCTTTAATTTTGAAACAGTGATAGACAAAGCAGGTAATATTTTAGTAATTATACCTCCTAAAAAAAAGAAGTATTCAACTGTAATATTGCAAAGTCACATGGATATGGTATGTGAGAAAAATAAGGATGTTACTCACGATTTCTCTAAAGATCCTCTAAAATTAAAAACTATCACTTATGATGAGAAGATCTGGATAACTGCGGAAGGTACGACTTTAGGGGCAGACAATGCTACTGGAATGGCTTACTCTTTAGTGTTAATGAAAAAAATTCGTAATAATGAGCTAGCTTTTGAAGATTTAGAAATTGACTTACTATTTACTGTAGGTGAGGAAGCAGGTATGTTTGGAGCATTTCAGATTAATGAAGAGCTCATAAGAGGAAATCTATTAATAAATCTCGATTCTGCAATGGAAAACGTTATTACTATAGGTTGTGTTGGTGCCTTGATTATACAATTAGATATAAGAGTAGAATTAATAAACCTTACTCCAATAGAATCTAATTTAATACCCTTAAAAATA
>JBHLLE010000638.1:0-3077 GCA_048885945.1 Candidatus Hermodarchaeota archaeon
ACGATAAAACAGATCCAAAACCTGAACCTATCATGTGGACAAATACTTATGGTTCAGGGAGAGTCTTTTACTGTGCTTTAGGTCACAGGACATTATCACTTAAAGATGAAATCTTCCAAAAGATTATTAAAAATGCTCTAAAATGGGTTTTAGAAGGATAATAATAAGTAAAAATTAGGTGAATAATATTACAAGTAAAAAAGATTGTTTAAAGATTGGAATTATTGGGTGTGGATTTGTTGCTGGTTTCATTAAACCAATCACAAAAAATATAGAAAATATAAAAATAGTTGCGGCTGTTGATCCTATTTTAGAAAGAGCTATTAGAGTAGCTAGTAAAGATCACTCATACACGAATACTGAAAAAATGTATAAAAACGAAAGTATTGATGCAGTTTATCTTGCTACACCTAATTATCTTCATAAACCTATGATCAAACAAGCATTAGAAGAAGGAAAACATGTTTTTTGCGAGAAACCCGTTTCAACCTCAATTGAAGATGCTCGTGAAATTTTTAATTTAGATAATAAATATCCTAATTTAAAAGTTGGCTTTAATTACCAATATAGATACGATTATAATTGCAGTAATTTAGCACATGGAGTTAGAGAAGGCCATTTAGGTAAGGTATATTATGCAAATTGTAATGTTTATTTTAGTCGAGAACTAGATTATTTTAATAAAGGTAGTTGGAGAACCAAATTAGAAACTGTGGGGGGTGGAACTTTATTAACTCAAGGCTCACATATTCTAGATATTATGATATGGGCTTTAGGCGAGCCTGAATCTGTTATGGGCAAGATTGATAACCTGAAATTTAATATTGAAGTCGAAGATATTGGATTTGGAATCATTAAATTTCAAAATGGGATTTATGGTCAAGTCAACGATTCTATGATAATAAAACCGAGAAAAAAAAGGATTATTGAAAGCGTTGAATTAGATATTTTTGGAGCGGATGGAAGTTGTTCCTATAAAGGTCCATGGCCATTTTCTTCCTTAAAATGGTACGGAGTCGAAGACTATAAATTAAAAGAAAACAAGCAAGGGACATCCGATTATAAAGAATGCATTATAGCCTATTGCAATTGGGTTTTAAATGACATACCCTTCTTAAACACCGTCGAGGAAAGCTCGAAAGTATTAAGATTAATTTTTGCGTTGTATAAATCCTCTAAAACCGGAAAAGAAGAGAAAGTTGAGAAACTCTAAAAATTGAAAAACTAAAAAAAAAATAATAATTATTTTTATTTTAAAAAAGCCCTTTTTCCTAAGAAAATAAAAAGTTCACCAAGTTCAAAAAGCGTTAATGGTTGAATTAATCGAGCCATTTGATTGCGTAGCTCTTGTTTATCGAGACCTGCTGTTACTAATTTCTCAATATCTTCTAAATAGTCTTCCATATTTATGAACAATATCTCAATCTTAGCAACACCCGTTAATTCTTCAATATCTTTATTGAGATGCTCCTCAATTTGATTTAACAATCCTAATTTTAATTTAGGGTCTAGTTCATATTCGGAAATTAATCGATTTATCTCTTCTAATACAATATTCAAAGTTAAATTCCAATCCGCATTCTCTTTATATTTCGGAATTAAAATTTCACTAATTATTAACTCAAATAGAGTATGGGGGTCTTGTTTGTCGAATTCTACTTCAATACCTGTTGATAGCTTAATATTCTTACTTTCTGGAGCCATTTTAAAATCACAAAAATTTTTCGAAAACTGACTAAATAAATAAATATAAAATAGCTAAATATAAAATAATTTTTTTATTTCAAAAATATTTAAGAATTGGTTACTAATAATATATTTTTTTTGAATGAGTAAAAGGAATAAACGAGTCTTTTGTAATCAAGATTTGATCTTCGGTACGAGCACCTCCTAATCCCTGGTCTGGAATGTATAATCCAGGCTCAACTGTTACAACCATATTTTCCTCTAAAACATCTTGAGAAAGGGGGGATAAATATGGATTTTCATGAATGTCTATACCAACTCCATGTCCAAGACTATGAAGAAATCTTGCGCCCCATTCTTTATTTTTCTTGATAAAAAACTCTCGAACGATTTTATCTATATCAGCACATTTAACTCCCGCTTTTATGTTGTCTAATGCATATTGTTGTGCCTCGTTAACTAAGTTTATTAATTTCGCTTTTTCTTTACTTTCTTTTTCTTTTCCAAAAATAAATGTTCTTGTCATATCAGAACAATACCCACCAAATCTTGCCCCAATATCTACAATAATTATATCACCGTCTTGAACTTTTTTATTAGTAGTTTTAGCATGAGGATATGCTGAATTTTCTCCCGAGGCTACTATTGTGTCAAAAGGAATCCCTTCTGACCCTGCCTTTCGCATAACATATTCCGCCTCTGCCACCAGTTCATATTCGGTCTTACCTTCTTCTATACCGTCAAAGATCGTCTTAAATCCAAGATCTCCTATTTCCCCAGCTCTTCGAATTGCTTCTATTTCTTTTCTAGTCTTTTTAACTCGTGCGCTGTTGATTATCTCTGAACTCCCAATAAATTTATCAATTTTATATTTTTCATTCCACTCATTATATCTTTTAATTGAAATATAATCGTCTTCGAATCCTACTGAATTGAGTTCTAATTTATTAATTGTTTTATATATAAAATTCGGTTTACCACTTGGAATTTGCTTTATCTCTATAATATTAGAAAGACTTTTATCTTCATCAATGAATTTTCTTGCTTGATCATATTCTAACGCATTAAGAAAAACCCAAATCCTCTTATCGTTATATTTTTTATCTTCTCTTGGAATAAAAATTACAACGTCGCTTTCAACCTTAAATCCAAGTATATATATAATATTTTGTGGCTTCGTAATTAAAATACCATCAAGTTCAACAAATTTTTCATGAGAACAAATACGATTTATTCTTTCTAAGCTCATAATAATATAAATCTCTCAAAATATTAATTAGATCTTTTTTTTTCAAGCTGATCATATCAACCACACTAAAGATAAGAAAGATAATCCAACAGTTTTTAATGAGTAAAAAGCATTCCAGAAGAGATATGTAAATTAAATAATT
>JBHLLE010000639.1:0-3070 GCA_048885945.1 Candidatus Hermodarchaeota archaeon
AGCATTTTTTCTTTCTTCTTTTAATTTCTCTTTTTCTTCTAAGGTTTTTTTAAGAACATCTTCAGAAGAACTAATTAGATCAATATTCGAACTTAATTGTTCTCGTAATTGCGCATTTTCATTTTGTAATTTTTCGAGTTTTTCAAGCGCATCCCCAATAACTGAAGGAGTATCCATATCGGATTTCATCCTTTTTAGCATCCCAACAAAATCTTCATCTTTTTTCTCTTCTGACATTTTACTTCAATTAATTATTGTACTATATTATAAATAAAACTATTTTAATTATTTAATGAAAATTCCAGAGAAATAACCTACACAATATCCCCCCAGAGATCCCGTTTTTTCGCTACTTGTATAGTATTTTAATAATTTACCTTTATTAGCCCCTAAAGACTTACAGGCTAAAATTAAGGTAGACATTGTTATAGTTCCGCAAACAGTTACTGTTTTATAAGGATTAAGAAAACTATCATCGGGAATAATTTTTTCAGGATTGAGTACATTTTCAGCATTAAGAGTTAAGAATTGTTCTATTACTCTATGATCGTTACTTTTTAAAGTTTCTAAATCTTTTTTTGTACTAATTTGTTCATGAGACATATCCGAAGAAGCCACAATAACCACATCTTTATCCACTGATTTAATCGCATTCGCTATATCCATTGCAATATTGTTTATAATCTCGTATTCATGAGAACGAAATTTTATCGGTACAATTTTAACATCATTTACTCCTGCACAATATTTAATAAAAGGCATTTGAAGCTCGAGACTATTTTCTGAAGAGTTTATAAAAACACGATCATTAGATTCAAGAGTTTTACTGATTTTAACGATCTCATTTGCTAGCTTAGAATCAATTTGTAAATTACCAATTGGGGTTTGCCACTCACCTTCTACTAGTATAGAAGGCTTAACATAACTTTGATGCTCAAAACCAATGACAATTACAGTATCAGGTATTTTTTCCTTAAATAGATTTAAATATGTATGCGCTGCACACTCACCAGAGAAATTTATTCCTGCATGGGGAGATACTGCTCCAATAATAGTTCTATCGTCTAAATTTTGTGAAACTGGTTTCTCACCGGGACCAAAGGTATTGTCTGTAAAACAAGTATCTAATTTGGTTAATAATTCATCTTTTGTTCCAGGATACCATTGACCAGCCAATCTTGCCTTCTTTATACCCATTTAAGA
The DNA here is from genome assembly GCA_048885945.1 of Candidatus Hermodarchaeota archaeon. GTDB lineage: Archaea > Asgardarchaeota > Lokiarchaeia > Sigyniarchaeales > SOKP01 > LW40-45. Next base: position 1,204 of record JBHLLE010000639.1, read on the forward strand.
ATCACCATTAGAGATAAGTAAATAGATCAAAACATTCGAATTTGTTTTATAGTTCTATTAAAGAAATTTTTTAAAACTTCAATGAAATAATTAGTTTTTATGATTATTTAATATCATCTATTAGGTATGATTTACATTTTTATTGCTGTTTTTGTCATTTAAATAGATTGAATTTAGAGATTAATGCTACTAAAACTGATTGATGAATAATTTTCATAGGTTTAATAAATTATCTAAAATAAATTTATTTGATGAGTAAAGAAATAGAGAATCAGATATCGCTCGATGACATCAGTGAAGAGGAAATCCCCGAGAAAATTCCGGCAAAATTCGTAAATTCTCGAGTAATTATTTTCAATCCACTTTATGCTTCTTACTTATACGTGAAACGAGGTTTCTTTGGTTCGCCTCTTGGAATTAGTAAACCAAGACTTGAATATTTTTCTAAACCTTCAGAATTATCCCTAATTGAAGCCTATTATTTGCTAGAAAACGATAAAATTACTTTGTTTGACGTATCTACAAATAATTATATAACGCGGGAAGATTTTTACGAGATTGCTAAGAAAGTTCATCACAAATTTGAAGAAAAATATATTATATATAAAGATTTAAGAGAAAAAGGGTATATTCCGAGACCTGGATTGAAATTTGGAGGAGATTTTGTGGTTTACAAAAAAGGTCCAGGTTTAGAACATTCTCCTTTTATTGTTCATGTGTTACCTCACGAGTCCAAAATCACAGCTACAGATATGGTCAGAGCAGGAAGGTTAGCAACCTCTGTCCGAAAAAAATTTGTAATTGCGAATCCTCTTACCATCACATATTATTTTTTTGAGTGGTTCAAACCTTAAATTAATGATTTATTATCTCTAAAATAAGGTTATAATTTATAATTGAAGTATTAAAATATTTCAAAAATGGATCAATAATAATTTGATAACAAAATGAATATAAAATTTAATTCAACTTTATAATATATTCTAGAAATAAGCCTTGCAAAATAATATGGAAATATAGACAAAAATAGAATATTTTCTTAGAAATTATAATATGATTTAATACAATTAATTGATCTAATTCTTGATATTTATTAGATGTTACTTGAAATGTCAAAATGGAAAGAAATTTTTTAAAAATTTTTAGAAATCTTTATACAGAATTATTAATATATTTTTCTTAATAAATTAAAAAGTCATTGGATGATAAATATGAATGGTAAAAAAAAATTTTATTTATTACTCGTACTTTTCCAATTATTTTTAATAGCAGTTGTTTTTTTCTCTGTGAACGGACTTATAGCTTACGGTAGAGCTCAAGCAACTGGTAATACACTTGATTATTATAAAGCTGGAACTGCAGGAATGCTTGGTATAGCTGCTGGACTATCTGTAGGTATGGCAATTTTAGGAAGCGGTTATGCATTAAAAACAGTTGGTACATCTGCAATAGCAACATTAACTGAAAGGGAAGAAGCATTTTTCAAAGCTTTTTTAGTAGTAGCTTTATGTGAAGCATTAGCAGTTTATGGACTTATAATTGCAATTTTACTTTGGACCAAAATTCCAACTCCAGCATAATCAGGATTTTTATATTTATTAAAAATTTTTCAAATATTTTAGGTGATTGTCTTACGAGTGTTGTTGTACCATCTTATGCTTATACATATATTAGGACATCTTTCTTAAAAAAATTATTAATAGATGAAGAACAACTTAAAAAATTGAAAAGTTATAATAGAATTGAAGACTTTATAAATTTTATCAAACCATTTTATCCTGATTTAGATTTTAGCAAATATACTATTGAAAAAATTGAGTTAGCATTATACGATTTTTTTATTAGAGTAAATGGAAAAATTATTTCT
>JBHLLE010000640.1:0-3069 GCA_048885945.1 Candidatus Hermodarchaeota archaeon
ATTTTTAGATGATAATTTAAGTATCATCCAGGAGATAAAACCGATAGCTTGTAAAATATTTCTATATCGAGAAATTAATGGTAAATAGAAGTTGGATTTATTCAATTGGTTCGTTAAAAATTGTCAAGGATTAAAAGAGAATAAAGGATTTATATATCAAACTAGTTAATAAAAATTAGTGATTTTTTATATACAATATAATATATGGATAATTAGATTTAATATCAGAAGAGTTACATACAATAATTAATAAATAAACTAGAAATATCAAAAACTAATGTTTTTTCTGAAAAAGATTATTGGAAGGATACGAGAAATGAAATTCAAAAAAGAATCTTATATCAAATTAAGAAATAATTTGATAATTTATGGTTCAGGATTTCTTTTAATGGTTCTATCTATAATTTATTTTGAGATAAATGGATATCCTCGTGTAAATACGGCAACTGAGACATTGAACATAAAAGCTCATCCAATATATATGATTTCAATTTTTTTTCCTTTTGGAATGTTATTAGGGGAGATTATACTAATGGACTTTGAAGATAATGAAAAAATATTTAGAATGATTTTATTTCTTGAAACAATACTCATTGGTTTTGTATCATTCTTGCGCTATATTAGTGTAATTCCATTCAGCGGTCATTCAATTATTCTATTTTTCTTTCTTTGTCATGAAATCATAGATAATAAAATGGATTATCCAATTAGAATCATAATCGGAACACTTGTTCTTATAATTACTGTTATTTTTAAATTATTTATATGGAACGACCCAATCACTTTTATTTTTGGTGGGATTATTGGTATATCGTTATGGATTCCCGGTTTTATTTATAAAAGTAGAACCAGAGTAGAAGAGATTTAATATATCAACTTGAATGTTTTTGATTTTTAGAAACTTTTAATTTATCCAATCTATTTTTTTCTAAAATCACAAATTTTTTACATCATTTATCTATTGCGAGATAAAATCACATAAATTGCTAACGGGAAGTAGGAGAGAGTTAAACCTTTTCCAAATTCAGTCATATTGTAGGAGACCCTAACAGGCTTCCCCGTATGTACATTTCTTTCAATTATTCCATTCTCTTCTAAGGAGTTTAATCGTGTAGTTAGAGTTCTTGTATTTATTTCTGGTAAAGCTCTCCTTAAATCGTTGAAAAATGGATTTTTCAGAAAAAATATCATATATAGAATGTCTACCGACCATTTTCCTTGTACTAATGTAGATAATTCTTGAATAAATTTTCTATTCATTTTAATAATTTTTTGTTTCTTTTTAGGTGTCTTTAACTCTCGCTCTATTCCTATTTCAACTGCCTCTTGCAATTTAGGAATAAGATCGATAGCTTCTTTAAAATTGTTTAAGTCGAAAACGGGCAATTTCCTATTTTTGAAATTGATTTAATTAATCTGAAATAAAGTAAGTTTAATTTTGTAAACTTATTGAAAAGATTCTTACTTTAGTATTTATATAATCTAATGATTTTATACTTTTTAAAGTTACTTTAATTTTTAAACTAATATAAAATAATAAAGTGATACAAAATTGTTTGTTGAGATACAAAATGTTAAGATTTATTACGAATTGGAAGGATCAGGCACTCCAATAATCCTTATACATGGACATGGAGAAAGTACATATATCTGGAGGTTTAATATTAAAAAACTGGCAGAAAATTTTTCTGTCTATGCACTTGATTTAAAGGGTTTTGGAAAGTCTGAAAAACCATTAGATGAGGATTATTCAATTTCTACGATGTCTAATCTAATAATTAATTTTATGATCGAATTACATATTGAAAAAGCGATTCTCGTATGTCATTCTTTTGCGGGTAAAATTGGTATATCAGCAATAACAAACAATAATGATCGATTTCTTGGATTAGCTTTATTAGGGAGTGCGGTGGGAAAGGTTGATATATGGCCAGCTTTTAAAATTATGAAAAATAAAAAATTGGGGAAGGCGGCATTAAAAAGGTTTAATAAAGCAATTGCAATTAGAACACTTAAAAGATTACACCATAAATCGTATCAAATTACTGAGGAAGATATCGAAAAATTTCTAATAATAAAGGAAAACGATGGAGCAATAAATGCCTTTCAATCTTATTTCATAGATTTTCTAAGTGAAGATGAAGCATATTTGAAATTGCTAGAAAAAATTCAAGTGCCTACCCTCATAATATGGGGGCGTGACGATGAATTTATTTCATATACTCATGGAGAACTTCTCAATGAGAAATTGAAAAACTCTAAATTTGAAATAATAGAAAATTGTGGTCATAATAGTAGTGAAGATCAACCAAATATAGTTAATCAACTAATCATTGATACATTTCAAAATGTCATGAAATAAAAAAGATAATCCAAATTTTATTTTAAACTATAATCAGAATAATTGTTGAGTTATTTTTTTAAAAAATTGCTATATTTTTAATGATTTAAAAAGTGAAAGTTTAATATCAGTGTAATCTATTCTTAAATAGTTCTATTCGAACTAAAAAAAATTCTATTAAAAATTTGGTTTTAAAATTGGCAAGCGGAACAGTAAAATGGTTTAATAGCCGAAAAGGTTATGGATTTATAATTTCTGATGAAGGAACTGATATATTTGTTCACTACTCTGCGTTAGCTGGCAGAGAAGATAAGTATGTAACGCTCAACGAGAACGACAAAGTTGAGTTCGACATTGTGCAAGGTCAAAAAGGACCCCAAGCCAGTAATGTTGTTGTAACCGAAAAAGCCCCTTATGGTAGAGGCGGATTTCGAATATAAGTTATTGAATTGTAAATCTACGAACAGTAATAATGTCTAATAAGTAGTAAATAATAATTGGTTAATTTTTTCGTACTATTGTTATCGAACCTTATCTTTTTTTTAATTAATTTTGAAATTAAAATGATATTATAACTTTAAGAAATAGAGATTTTCTAACAGTTTTCAATGACTTAACAAAAACAAATACGACAAAAATAATTACTAAATGAACACTCTGTTTTTCTTTATATATTAATAATTCATACAAAGATAAAGAATAAAAAATGTTAAAAAAATGATGAGTTC
>JBHLLE010000641.1:0-3068 GCA_048885945.1 Candidatus Hermodarchaeota archaeon
ATTGGCTACCTTACGAAATCAAACAATTGGTTTTATTTTTCAATTTCATTATTTACTACCGGAATTCACTGCTTTAGAAAATGTTTTGATGCCGTTTCGAATTAGTAAACAAAAAATTCTTGACGAAACAAGGAATAGAGCAATAGATCTAATGAAATTCATTGGTATCGAGGAAGTTAAGGATAATCTTTCTACAAAAATGAGTGGAGGACAACAACAGAGAACTGCGATAGCTAGGGCACTTATGAATAATCCTAAAATTCTCTTAGCAGACGAACCAACAGGAAACTTGGATACTGAAGCTACGAATAAGGTTTATAATTTATTTCGAGATATCAATGAAAAATTTGGCACAACTATCATAATTATTACTCATGAGCGCAGAATAGCCGAAAAAACAGATAGAATCATTGAAATAAGAGATGGTAGGATTCATCTTGATTTTTATAAATAATATTTTTTTTCTCAATTTAATTTTAATATCGAACAACTATTCAAAAAAAAAAGAAAAAAAAGAAATTAACTTTCGATATTTACGAAACTTAGATTTACTTTATTTCCACAATAAGTACAATAAGCATATCCATGTTCATTAATTTGCCGCACACTTAGAGCAGTTAATTTAACTCCACATTCAGGACAAAATCTAACGATTTCACTAGGAGTTTTTTCAGTGATAATTTGTTCAGCTGGTATAGTTTCGGAGGTTGTTTCTTCTTGTTTGGCAGTTTCAGATTTTGTAGGTTGAGATTTTGGTTTTCCAAAAAGTAATCGACACGTTCCAGTAATTAATCTACTTATTCCTATAGCTATTCCTTTTAATACGTAATAAATTCCTTTACAAATATAATAAATCAGATAAGCAATTCCTTTCAATAAGTAATAGACACCGATTAATACTAACACTACAACTACAATTAGTCCAATTACAACGAGTATTTGACCAAATAAAGGTAAACTAAAAAACCAATTTACAAAATCTGACCAATCAAACTCATATGAATAAATTTCCATCTTAATCTTCACATCCTAAATTCATGATATTTATTCTTACTAATAAAGTGGAGAAATTCAATTAAAAATAAATTGGAGTCCATTTTTTAGATTAAGCTTTGCTATTGTTATTATTAAAAATGAGATTTTAAAATAGCTATTTAAGGCATACTAAGCCAAACCTATAAGCAAAATGTGTTGGTGGCCATTCTAATTCAAACCCTGCATTTTTCACTGTCTTATCAACATTAATACCAACGGCTTCCATTGAATACCTTGGTACGTATCGACAAGGAGTACCTTCATCATACGTGCATTTTTGATTTTTTTTATAACACAATCGACAGGAACCATCCCATAAAACTAAATTTTCGTCATAATTTCCATTGTTTTCTTCTAAAAAATGTATCATCTCTCTTTCTAAATGATTTCTCATATACGAATTTCGGTAAAATGACTGTAAAATCTTCTCCTTACTACGCTTGGGATGATTTTTTTTATTGTCAGAAATATATCTATCCAAATCAAATTGATAATAAATTAAGAAAAACTTTTTGTATAAAGAGAATTCTTCTTCTAGATAGGGTGATACTGGAGGACATGCCCAAGAATGGTTATAATTAGGGCATTTAAATTTAGGATTATTGCAATACATCTGAACTTTAGAATCAAAAATTATGTTTTTTTTTTCAATTTCAAGATAAGGCATTTTAACGAAAAGCTATTTTTTCTTTTCTAAAGTAAATATTTACTTTCAATTAAGATTTAACTTTATATACTATTATTCTATAAATTATTAAGTTAATTAAATCTACTAATATGATTTGGTCAAATCAATTTTTCTCTCTTTAAATAATAACTTTTTTAAAGAACCAGTTTTAAATATTTGTTCGAACTATTAATAAATTATGGATTTGAAACGATTAAATATATGCTTTATTTTAGGATTTATAGCTGGAGTTGTGTGTTTAATAGGGAACATGTTAACAGGTGCTACTCCTTATCTTATTGCTGCTTTGTATAATAGAGTAATTTTGGGCGTATTGATAGGACTTGCTGGAGAATTGAAAATATATAAAGAAGAAGATAATATCGTTAACTCAATTATAAGAGGCGCTATTATAGGAGTATTTGTTTCTTTAGGGTTCGCATTTTTTCTTGGTGCGATTCTAATTCTATTTTTCTTAGCAGGTATAGTATTTGGAATAGTAATTGACTTAATAGCGACTCTTGTAACAAAATAAAAGAATTTTTTCTTTTTTTTCTATTTTTAAGAAAATGAAGGTTTATTTATCGGATTTTATACTTTTTCTCTTAAAATTAATTTTTATAGGATATTTGGAATATTTCAGAACGATAAAATTTGCTAAAAGGATTAAAGATCCCCCAATTATGGTGTAGATTGATAAATAACCTAAGAATATTATTGTATTAATCGTGGCCATGACGGTTTCAAAGTAAGATAAAATCACAATATTTCCCCCCTCATCGTTCTTAATTCCTACATTATATAGATAAAATGCGAGAGCAGTGGGAAAGAGTCCTAAGATTAAACAAAATATAAAATCGAGTATAGTTAAATTGGGAAGATCTTGTATTCCAAAAGGTAAAAACAATAAAATGATAAAAAGCGTTGCAAAAAACGTTAAAAATATATCAAAATCTCCATTTGCTTGTATTCTATTCGATTCTCTCCTTCGAGTATTATAAATTTTCTTCTTGTAAAAAACAAAAATCCCTAAGAAAAAACCTGACAACAAACCAAATATTATTCCTGAAGTTAAACCTTGACCCGTCCAAAATTCCATAATTATTGAAACTCCAATAATCGCTAATATAAAACTAAAAATTGTTATTTTGGAAACTTCCTCTTCTTTAGTTAGAATTAAAAATGTGAGGAAAAATAATCCTCCCGTATATAGTAAGAACGCAGCTATAGCGTAACCTGAGATGGAAATATTTAGAAAGTAAAAATAAATTGCAAAGGGATAAACTATTCCACTTACCAAAAGAGGTTTCCAATGTAATGATATGGTTTCTTTTAAAAATTCTTTTGAAAAAGAGTGTGTTTTTAT
>JBHLLE010000642.1:0-3066 GCA_048885945.1 Candidatus Hermodarchaeota archaeon
CATATCTTTATGGATCATCTCGTCTTGAGCTGCTTTTAGAGCATCTTCTATATTTTTTCGACTAGTAATATCCCTAATATTCAATATAACTTTGTGAATCTTTCCTTCAATATTAAAAGGAGTTATTATAGTTTCATACCAAGCAATGCTATCTTTAGAACCGGTTGCTTGAACAATTATCCTTTCTGATTGTCCAGTTTTAAAAACTTTATCAATAAATTTTCTATACAACTTACGATAATCGGATTGGACATAATTGTAAATACTAGAGCCAATTGTTTCGTCTCTTGCTTTTCCCTCGGGAACATGATTTACATATTCTATTATATAATCTTCGTTTACTAACATAATCATATCAGAAGTACTTTCTAATAAAACACTGTACTTCTCTTGAATTTCTAAGATAGCTAATCATCCTCATCATAATTAATGTTATCAACTAGAATATTAAGAAACCTTCTATTATAATAGTTTAGTTGGATAATAATTTTTTTCTAACTCTTCTTAATTAAATTTTATTAATACTAATCTAATTAAATTGTACTAAGACAAGATTTTTCTTTTATTATAAAACTAATCTCTTTATGAATTATCTCAAATCTTATTTATAAAATTTTGGTTATGAATTTTACTACTTATTTATTTATCTCCATTATAAGGAAAAAATCTAATAAAAAGTAAACAGTTATTGTAAAAGGTATTTCTAGGCCTCAAAAAAATTGTCCTAACATACAGAAATGATTGGAAGTTTTATAAATCTAAAGATATCGGGGGTTTTATGGTATTTTTCGATGTAAACACCATTGTGATTGATGTTATGTGTCTCCTGCGAAAAAGTAAATTATTTTTATCAAAACTTAAAAAAAATATTATTAAGTCTTCATTGATAACTAGTTTTTAATTTCAATTATAGGAATTTTGATTGGGGAGATATGAAAATTACTAAACAACAATTTACTGATATTTACGATATTTTGGTTATTGGGGCAGGTAATAATTAAGAAGAAAAAGAATAATTGATTTTTTAATTAGATACTTAACTCTTGTTGCTAAAAATAACAGAATTATAGCTTTAAAATAGACTATTAGATGATAAATAGTCTTAATTGGAAGAAGAAGGGGAGGTGTTATAATTAATAAGAATTCGCTTGCTTTGTTTTTTAAAAAACAAGGATGTTATGAGAATTTAAAATATACTTCGTCATTTTCACTGATATCTAAATCTATTTTAGTTTTTTCAATTTTTTGTTTAATGAGATTTATACCATCCTCATCTAAGAATAATTGTGTAAATCTCTGATAAAGCTTATTAAGATTTTCAATCCCTGTCCATAAATAAATATCATCATGATTATAAGCCATATTAAGAAGTAGGCATAATCCGTTTAACGATTCTTTAATATCTTCAAAGTAATTCAGAGCAAGTTCTTCTTTTTCTTTAAATTCTTTAGTAGATATTTTTGTTTTTTTTTGCTCAGAAGATTCCTTTAGAGTAATTAAACGAGCAGGATTTCCATGGTAAATAATTTTTTTAAACTTACTTTCAATCCACATCATTTTTCCGGATTTAGTAATTATTCTAAAATTATAACTAGGAATTTCATTTTTTTCTTCCTTTGTGTTCATTCTTTCTTGATCTAGTATGAAATTTAAATCTTCAGGATGAATTATTTTCATTATATCGGCTTCTGACCATTTTAATACTTCTTTCACGGAATATTCGCTGAATGTTAAATCTCGTTTATTAGTATATTTAATTTGTCCATCTTGTAAAATGTAAATCTCTATAGGTGTTTGTTCTATAATTGACTTAAATTTTTCTATAGATTCTTCTAATTTTTTTTTGTTTAATTTTTGTTCTGTTACATCTCTTAATGTGGAAATAAAGCCGCTTAATTTGCCATCACTATTGTAGTAATTCTTTGTCGAACTTGATACCCAAATATATTGGTTGTTTTTTTGTTTTAATCGAAATTCAATGTTTTCATTAATAACTGGTTCTTTTTCTGCTATGCCCTTCTTAAATAATGATACTAACATATTCACATCATCCGAATGAATATATTTGAAGATATTAGTATCAAGATCAATTTTTATTCCCCCCATTAATTCAATATATTGTGGAGAGATAAACTTAAACTTCCCATCAAATCCAACGATAAAAATGGGTTCTTTAGTATTTATTATTACATTTTGAAAAATATCTTCAGGTTTTTTTAGATCTTGAATTAATACATCATCACGCATAATTTCAAACGCAGGTGGCTCTTGTTTTTCCTTTAGATATTTTTTTACTTTTTTCATATAGACCTTAAATTGTTTAAAGAAATCTTGATTAATTACACTAAGAGAATATGTTGCAAAATATTAAGAGATATAATATTTAGGTTAAACATTTTCCATAATTCATTTTTGTAAATCTTCAAATCGCTTTAATACAAATTTCTCTGCAGTATTTATTGCATCATTTAATAAAGGTTCCATTTCAGTTTTTATCAAAAACCTAGTCAAATTCGACTTTAGCATTTTGTGAACGCCTCTAACTTGTTCAATCTGCTGGGCAACTGGTAATGTTTGTATTTGTGAGATATCTATCTTTTCCATTTCTTGATATTTCCTCATTGCAATTAGAATATGGCCTGCCATTGGGGTTTCATCGAAAGGAAGATGTTGTACAAATATTTTTGCAGCATCTAAGACTATTTGTCTTTGTTCTTGTGAAATTTGTACTATCCCATAATTAAAACTCTTCTTTCCTTCAGATATAGCATCTTGTTTAAATTCTAACTTTATTCCCATAAATCTAAAACCTCATAATAGTTTTTAAAAATTTTATAATATAATGTGACAATAATGTAAAATTTTAAATTTAAATTATTGTATAAAAATTATTCTCTGCAGTTATTAAGTCAACGGTGATTACGGAAGCATTAGTGCTCTTAGTGACACTGACGATTATGTTTTTTATCATAACCTTTAATTGAAATAAATTTTTGGAAGATAAACGGAATCAATAAAAAAAAATCAAGTATAAATGAAAATTCTTTTTGATATAACATTCCTATG
>JBHLLE010000643.1:0-3063 GCA_048885945.1 Candidatus Hermodarchaeota archaeon
CCGTTAAGAATATTTTAACAGATAAATTTCCTCCATTAGAAGATAATAATTAATTTCGCTTTAAAATAGGTGATGATTATAGCAGTTTATAAGTGCCCTAAATGCGGAAAACAGTATAAAAATAAGGGAGCATATTATCAAAAACATATAGAAAGTTGTGCTGGAAAACAGATGGCTATAAAAACAAAAAAAAAAGTAATTTCACCCAAAAGTACTCAAGCATCACTCAATATTATAAAAAGACTTGAGAAAATTGAGCATCGTATTGATTATTTAGAGCAAGACTTGTTAAAACTGAAATTAAACAGGAAAAGTAAATCTGAAATAAATAATGAGAAAAGATTTTTTGAAATTATTAATCAAAAAATTAATGAACTTTCAAAAAAGAACTTAGGGATTCAAAAGGTCCTTTTAAGTGATTTATTTGAGGAAATTAATAAACAATATTACATATCATTAGAGAATTTTTCAAAATATTTAATAAAATTGAACAATCTTAATAAAATCCAATTAGAATCAGGATTTAGCGCTGATAATTTCTCTGTAAAAGATAATTATGGAAATATATTCAAAATTATTAGAATTATAGATTAAAAAAGCTAATATGAAAATATGATGGAAGAAGGGCTGATTTCAAAAAGGAAGTTTCCCGATAGGGAAAAGATTGATGATATAATACTTAGAAATCCAAGTCCTTTTATACTTCAAACAACAACAAAAAGCAGCATTCCAGAAATTTTTGTTGGTAGAATTGATGAAATCAAGATCATTGTTGAAACTATTAAGAGAGTGGTTGAAAATAATAGTTGTATTGCGCTATACATAGAAGGGCCTGGAGGTAGTGGTAAATCAACTCTATATGGTCATGTCTTTCGAGCGATTAAACAGAAGAAGTATAGATTAATTGATTTGCATGAAGATTACAAATTAGATACAGTTTTTTTAGATGCACCTGAAGATCCTGAATACTGCAATATTCTATATATTTATAGTGAAATTATGCAGAATTTAGGTAAAAGTTCTTTTTTTGATGAGTTATCATTTTTTACTCTAAAAAAATTATTGGGAATAATTGAATCAGAATATCAGGGGATTAATCCATTTAAAAGCATAAACAACATTAATGAATTTCTAAATTTGACTAATAATAAAGAGATATATATAAAAAGCATTGATATAGTAAAGAAATACTATAGAATATTAAGAACGAAGGAAAAATTAGATTTTGATTGGCAATTCTTAGAAAAATTATGGTTAGTATTGAATCCTGAATTTGATATATCATTTGAAGCAGTAAAAGAATTAAGCGGTACAGAAATAGGGAAAGATAAATATATCAAAAATAAAACTGACGCTTCAAAAATCTTTAATACAATAACATCATTAATAGGATGGCTATATGGAAACAAAGATGTAGGGATCGTAATTGGCATCGATAATATGGAATCATTATTGGGATCTCGGAAAGAGGAAAAATTCATTAATTTCATAAATATGCTTCTCGATTTCCGTAATAAAATAACGAGAACTCTCTTGGTGATTATTGGAACTTCTTCTACGTGGATGGAATTCATTTCTTATTTAAAGAATAGTGATTATTATAATCAGTTTCAAGGGCTATTTTCTTCAAATAATATTTCATTAAAGTTTTTGGAATTAGCTCAAGTTAAACAGGTCATTAAGAAACATTTAGATCGATTATATAATGAGAATTCTCTTACTTTACCGGTTGAATACTCTTTATATCCTTTCAGCCCAGAAGCAATCGAATATCTTTATAGAATCTCAGCTAAAAATATACGAAATCTTAAAAAATATTTGAGCACGTTATGGGAAGAGTATCAGAGTAAAAGAAAAGTGGAATATTTTTCTAATCCTTTCAAAATAATGAAGCGATTTAAGAAAGATATCGTTTTAGATGATTATGAAATAGACATTTTATATAATAAATTATGGAGTGAAAAAATCAAAACATCAGGCATGCGTTCTACGATTGTAGAGAACGCTCTAGAAAAAGCTTTTGAAATATTACAATCAGATCCAAGTTATCAAATTTATGGTATAGATAATAATCCGCAGATAAAGATTAAAGAAAATAATAAGTATAAAACAGTTAGACCAGATGTTCTTATAACATTGGCTTCTAAGCAAAATATTGGAGAAATGAAGAGAATCGAATTCCAAGTAAAAATTTATGAAGAAAAAAGCAGTGTTATAAAAAGCCATGTAGAAACATCAAAAAAATTATTAGAACAGAAAAAAATTGATTTTGTACATTTTGTAACAACCACAGATTTCACACAATCATTAGTTGCTGAATTATCAGAAAAATACCCTGAAAGAATTGGCGGAGTTTATCCTTTAACCAAATCCCAGCAAGCTTATTTATCTTTATTAGCCTTTTATGAAGAAATTTTTAATAAAAAATTGAATCCTTCTTATATAAAAATATTATTAAAGAATAGTTTAGGGATTGATATCGGAGAATTTTTTGAAAAAATCAGAAAATTGCCAAAAATTTCTATAACTCCCCCTATTACGCTTCCATTAGATCAGTTTGAGCCTCCTAAAACAGAAAAAACTTTTGTAGTGTCAACAAAACCCACACCAGAAACGTTCATTTCAAAAGAATCTCAGCCTATTGATGCAAAGATTGAGGAGGAAGAAGAAAAGGTAAAAAAGATATATCCTTTAGTCATCGAAGATATATTATTATTCATGTATCGAAGATCAGGAAGATATGAATGGCAAACTACTTCCAATTACCTGAAAGGAAAAATTACTAATTATAGAGATGAGGAAATAAAAAGAGGATTTAATTGGCTTAAAAAAAATGAAAATTATGTTGAATCTATTTCAAGTACATCAATAAAATTAAATCAAGATGGAATTAATCTTTTAACTAGCTTAAACAAAATAAAATAGCTGTAAAAAATATATAGAGCCATTTTAATGACCCTTATTCGAGATATAAATAATATTTTAAAGTTCGGTAAAAAAGCCTCATCATATAAGTATGCCATGTTATTAGGGATCTTTGATTATATTATTGAACATCCAAAT
>JBHLLE010000644.1:0-3058 GCA_048885945.1 Candidatus Hermodarchaeota archaeon
CTAGTAAAAAGTGACTTAAACATAAAGATAGGTAATATTAGAAATTTAATGTTATGAATAGCTATTCAAATATTTCAAGATTTTTATTAAATTTATAAAATATAAATTGTTTTTTAAGCTCTTTTTATAATAATTTTTCTAAAATGCTGGAATTTAACTAAACCATAATGATTATCTTTATTTTTAGACGATTGTATCTATAATTTAGATAAAATTCATGAAAAATTGACTCCATTTTTCGAGACTGAAATTTGGAAAAATATTTTTTAAAAAAAATAAATAATGTGGTGGGAATTTTGAGTGAAGAAGAAAAAATAGAAATTGACGAGGTTTTAGATACAACGGGTCTTTTTTGTCCTGAACCTTTGTTTGAAGTAAGGAATTTGAGTGAATCACTTGAAATTGGACAATGTTTTCAAGTTTTAGCGGACGATCCTGCTGCCGAGGAGGATTTAACAAGATGGGCCAAAAGAACGAATGTGGAAATTTTAAATTTAAAGAAAGATGGAGACCTTTTAACTTTTCTATTTAAAAAAAATAAATAATTTTTGAGGTGGTTATTTTGGGAAATGATAAAAAACATCTTTTATACGTACAGACGAGCGATAGTCCAGAAAGACAATATTCTCCATTAGTATTAGCTCAAACAGCTAGAGCGATGGATCTTGAGGCTACTGTTTATTATTTAGGGACTGGATTGAGAATTTTAAAACCAGGTGAAGCTGAAAAAATAAAGCTAGGAGATTTTCCAAGCGTTAAAGAGATGATAGATAAATCTTTAGAGGCGGGAGTAAAAATCTTGGTTTGTGAAGCATCAAAAAGAATGTTAGGTTGGGAAAAGGTAGATTTAATTCCTGGAGTTAAAATAGTAGGAGCAGCTACTTTAAACGATTTGGTACTTGAAGCGGATGGAACCTTATGGTTCTAACTTATAATTTAATTTTTTTTCTATTAATAAAACTTGATTAAAAAGGAGGATAAAAAAATGAACATTTATTTAGATTATCAGGCGGCAAAGCCTTTAGACAAGAGAGTATTGGAAGAGATGCTTCCTTACTTCACTGAAAAATTTGCAAACCCCTCGTCACTTCATAATGATGGAGACATGGCTACTGATATTTTAGAAAAATCTCGTAAAAAAGTCGTAGAATTTATAAATGCTCCAAATGCAACTGATTTAATATTTACATCAAGCGCTACAGAATCAAACAATTTAGCTCTTATTGGTGCTGCATTGAATCGCAAAAAAAAGGGAGATCATATCATAATTTCTGAAATTGAACATATATCTATTTTGAATATTGGAAAATATCTAGAGAGACAAGGATTTAAAGTAAGTAGAGTTCCAGTAGATCAATATGGAATAATTAAACTGGATAAATTGGAGAAATTGATTACTGATAAGACCATTTTAGTATCTATAGCAACTGCTAGTAATGAAATTGGTTCACTCCAACCATTAAAAGAAATAAGTGAAATAACTTCAGATAGAAAAATCCTTTTTCATACTGACGCTGTAGCTAGCGAGAGCACGATTCCTATTGATGTTCAAAAATTACCAATTGATTTACTTACATTATCTTCAAATGACATTTATGGTCCAAGAGGTGTCGGGGCATTGTATCTTAGGAAAGGAGTTAGAGTAAATCCGATAATAATCGGTGGGGGACAAGAAAAAGGAATGCGTTCTGGATCGGAAAATATTACTGGAATTGTAGGATTTGCTAAAGCTGCTGAAATAATGAAATCAGAAATTAATGATGAGGCATCTCGTTTAAGAATAATGAGAGATAAATTAATTAAGACAGTACTAGAGACAATCCCAAAATCATATTTAAATGGTCATCCTAAGAAAAGACTTCCAAATAACGCTCACTTTAGATTCGATTTTATTGAAGGAGAGTCTTTAATACTAGGATTAAAAGACGAAAATATAGCAGCAGCAACAGGATCAGCTTGCTCATCTAAAACTTTAGAACCTTCGCATACTTTAATTTCGATAGGTTTATTGCACGAAGAAGCTCATGGGAGTTTATTATTATCTTTAGGAAGATTTACAAAGGATTCTGACATTGATAAAATTTTGAAAGTATTACCTAATGTAGTTAAAAGATTAAGAATTATGTCTCCATTAACCCCACCAGAATTATTAAAACAATATAAAGAAGAGGTGCAACAATAAAATGAAATCTACGCAATATTCTAAAAAAGTATTAGATCATTTTCGAAATCCAAGAAATGTAGGAGTTATCGAAGATCCAGATGGTTATGGCAAAGTTGGAAATCCGGTTTGTGGAGATTTAATGGAAATGTTTATAAAAATAGAGAAGAAATCCAATGGAGAAGAGTATATTAAAGATATTAAATTTAGGACCTTTGGTTGCGGTTCTGCGGTAGCTACTTCTTCTATGATTACAGAAATGGCCATGGGAATGAATTTAGACGACGCTTACAAGATATCTAGACAAGATGTGGCTGATGAATTAGAAGGATTACCTCCAATAAAAATGCACTGTTCTAATCTAGCTGCTGATGCGCTAAAAGCGGCTATAGACAATTATAGAGAAGGTACTAATCCAGAAGTCCAGGTAATTAGCTCTTGTAGTACTAAAGAGATAAAGGTAATTCTTGGATTGGATGAATTTTTAGGGAAAGGTGTGTACAATCAGGTAGACGATTTAACAATGTATAATAATAAAAGAATTTTAGTCGTCGATACGGGGGACAAATCATTAGAACTTGCGCTGGAATTAATTAAACATACGGGAAGAGTAATAATCATAACTTCAAGTAATTCAACTCCAGGTACTCCCGAATTAAAGAAACGGTTAAAGCTTTCGGATATAAAAGTTCTTTATCAATCGGAACTTATAGAAGTTAAAGGAGAACTAGACGAATTAGAAAAAGTAGTAATCCACGATTACGACGAAGACGAGAACTACGAGTTATTTGTAGATATAGTTATAATACTTGAAAATTAATAGAGCAATATATTTTAGTAAGGTGTTTTTTCTCTATTTAAATTATTAATTTTATATTTCTTCTCGCAATTTTTGAA
>JBHLLE010000645.1:0-3047 GCA_048885945.1 Candidatus Hermodarchaeota archaeon
ATTCTTCAAGCGTACTTGGTCCCAGGTCTCCAGGTGCACAAGATTTTAAACAATTATTTATCTATGGATATGAAGGAAAAGATGTTGATTTTTAATAGATCTTAAATTAATTTCTAGCTTAATTTAACACCTAATTTTCAATCTTTTTATTTTTTATATCGTCCTATTGCTTTTTAATGTTAAAAATATATATTATCTTATTTTATTATTTTTTAATGGTAATTTAATTTTAAACCTCAATCTAAATTTTCCGTAGATTGAAATTATTATGGGAATTCCAGAAAAAGAATTAAATGTTATTGAATCCCTACAAAATTATATTGGTGGACCAATACCTGAAGTAGAAAATATCCAATATTATATTTTTGGATATATGGTCGAGGATAATCATATTTCAGGTTTAGGCCTATTTTCATGTGGTCTTAATGTAATTCCCGATTCTATAACATCATTGAAAAACCTAAAAAACCTTTATTTAAGAGGAAATAACTTAGTTAAAATCTCCAGTAAAATATTTTCAAAACCTAATATTGAAATCTTAGATTTAAGCGAGAATAACTTAAATGTTTTACCTAAAATTACTAAGACTCCAGAAACTCTCAAAGAATTACATTTGGAATCTAATAATCTAACAAATTTACCCGAATCAATTGGATTATTGCGTAATTTGGAGTTCCTTGATCTAAGCGATAATAATTTGAAAGAGCTTCCAGACACATTAAATAATTTAACCAAATTAAAAACACTTGATTTAAGTAGAAATAAATTAAGTCAATATAATGAAAAAATAAACTCACTTCTCTCTTTAGAGACACTATATTTAGGAAACAATAGACTAACAAATTTACCCGAATCTATATGTTCATATGTATTACTTAAAAGATTAAATATTAGAAATAATAAATTGGAAAAAATATCGGATTCTATAGGATCATTGAAATCCCTGAATTCGCTTTTTTTAGAAAGAAACAATCTTACAAACTTACCAAAATCCATAGGACAACTTAAAAATCTTAAATATCTGGGATTAAAAGAAAATAAAATAGTTATTCTTCCGGAAGAGATTGGTTCTTTAGAATCATTAGAAAATTTAGGTTTATCCTCAAATAACCTAGCAAAATTACCCTTATCAATTGGTAATCTCAATAATTTAAAAAGACTAACAATTCGAAATAATTCTTTAGAATTATTACCCGAAACAATTGGAAAGCTTAATAACATAAAGATTCTACGCCTGGATCGTAATAATTTAAATTCATTACCCAATTCAATTGGGAATTTGAAATCATTAGAAGAATTAAAAGTTTCGCGAAATAACCTACAAAAAATTCCAATGGATATTGGAAATCTTAGTCTTTTAAGAGAATTGAATATTTACGATAATTCGTTGGATTCAATTCCGGAGTCAATTAGTTCTCTTAAATCTCTTGAAATATTGGATTTAAGTAAAAATAAAATAATTGAACTACCTGAATCTATAGGAGAGCTTTCATCTTTAAAAGAATTGGATTTATCTAATAATCAATTGCAAAATCTTGCAAAATCAATTGGAAGTATATCTTCATTAAAAAATTTAATTTTAGGATTTAATCAATTAAAAACAATTCCAGATTCAATTGGTACACTTCAAGAAATTGAAACATTAGATATAGGTAAAAATGAATTAGAAACAATACCTAAATCATTAGGCTCTTTAAAGTCGCTTAAATATCTTTATTTATATTATAATGAGTTAAATGAAATACCTGATACAATAGGTAATCTAAGTTCGTTAAAATATTTATATTTAGGAAATAATAAATTAAAAAGTATACCAAAATCAATAGGAAATTTACAATCCCTCAAATATTTATTTTTAAGAAGTAATTTTCTAATAAAAATAGATTTGGAAGGCAACTTGCCTAATTTAAAATATCTAAACCTCGAAAGGAACAACATATCAACTTTTCCCGAATTCTTAAATGAATTAGAAAATCGAGGGGTAAAAATCATTAAATAATACGTTTTCTATAACGCATAATTTCTTTTTTTATAGGTCTTCTCAGTAAAAACATATAATTTCTCTTTCCCGTTTCCTAAAGTAGGTTTGTTAGTTTTTAATTCAATAGAAATGTTTCTATTTTTAGTTCCTCGTGGTGTTTTTTTTACAAATTTCCCATTAAATTTAATAAAATCAGCTGTTTGATGGATATATGTATCTGTATCTTTACCCATAATTATTATTTCGTCGTTTTTTGATAAATATCCATTATCTAAAGTAATATATGATGTCTTATTATTATGATCGTAATCTTTAACATTCCCAATTCTAATATATCTAAAATGAGATAAATTACTTGGTGATTTATGTTGGTGATCTTCTTCTTTTATTGTTTTAAAATAGAAGCCAGGTGTAAAACCTCTATTATATACTTTTTTTAATTCAGTTACCCATCTCCCTGCCTTTTTTTTTGTATAGTTACCTTCATAATATGCTTCAATTGCCTCTCTGTATACTCTACTCACGGTTTCTACATAGTGGGGGTGTCTCATACGCCCTTCTATTTTAAAAGCGTCTATTCCTGCTTCAATTAATTCAGGAATATAGGAAATTGTACATAAATCTCTTGAATTCATGAATCTCTTGCTTTCACTGATGATCGCAGTGCCATTCTTTTCTCTAATCCACCATCTCTCTCTACAGGGTTGAACGCAATTACCTCGATTTGCTGACTTTTCTGCGGTTCCACATATATCCTGAGAAAAATAGCATTTTCCACTAATACTAGTACACATTGCTCCATGAATAAAAACTTCTATTTCCGTCCTAGATAAATTTCTTTTGATTTCCTTTATTTTTTCTAAAGATAATTCTCGAGCTAAGATAATTCTTTCAGCACCTAAATTTTGATAAAACCTAGCTGATAAGGAGTTAGATACATTACATTGAGTAGATATATGAAATGGAAAATTGTAATCTTTTGCTATTTTAATTGCAGCAAAATCGTTAACAATTAACGCGTCAATTCCTTCATTTTTAGCAATTTCTATGATTTCTCGTAATTCCT
>JBHLLE010000646.1:0-1878 GCA_048885945.1 Candidatus Hermodarchaeota archaeon
AGCAAAAGAAATTAAAATTAATACAATATTTATGAGGCAGAAGAAATATATCTCTATTGATTGAGCTTAAAAAACTATAAAACTATTAATTAATTTTAAATTTTCAATAAAAAATATTTTTATTCTACTAATTCCAACAATTATTTATCAGTAAAATTTTGCCCATTAATCTACTCGAGGGATCAATATGACAAAATCTATACTCTTGAAGGTTGTTACAGCTGGAGAGGGTGGTGTTGGTAAAACAACGCTTCTTTATAGATATGTTGAGGGTAGATTTATTGCAGATACACGAATGACGATTGGTGTAGAGTTTTTCTTAAAAGAACTTAACATAGAAGATAGAAAAGTATTACTTCAAGTATGGGATTTTGGCGGACAAGAACATTTCAGACCTCTCTTAAGTAGTTATGCAAGAGGAGCAAAAGGGGCCTTAATACTTTTTGATCTCACCAGACCATCAAGCTTAGGTCTAATTGAACAATGGGTTAACATCTGTAGACAAGATAATCCTGATATTCCAATTATTTTTATTGGAACAAAATTAGATTTAAACGACCAAATTACCATAGGTGATGAGATTGCCCTACAAATTAAAGAAGAATTTGATTTTTTTGATTATATTAAAATATCTTCAAAAACTGGCGAGAATGTCCAATTAGTTTTTGAATTGCTAGCAAAAAAGCTAATAACAAAAATATACTAGTTTGGAATCTTAATATTTCTCTAACTATAATCTATTAAGGATTATGGTTAGAACAGTTTCCTTACTTAATTTAACTGGATTATTTTTTAATCCTGTATTTTCTACAATTTTTTTAATATGCCTTTCTTCAATACCATATTTTCCTAAAGTATCTATCTTTAAAACCTTAGTCCATTTTTCTAATGTCTCTATTAAATTATGACAATGTTCAAGTATCATAATTTCCTCTACACACTCCACTCCCATTAATAAAGCTCCGATTTTAGCATACTTTCTTAACCTTAAATCTCCTTCTAAACCTTGTTTTTGTAAAATTTCAATATTTACCTTCGTAGCTTCAGCAAGAAGAGTACCACATACAACTCCATGAGGAATATTAAAGTATCCGCCTATTGGAGAAGCTAAGCCATGCACTATTCCTAAACCTGCATTAGCAAGTGCAATTCCAGACATTAATGACCCATAAGCCATAGCTGCTCTGACATCTACGTTAGAAGCCTTGTTAGAACATGCTTGCAGGATATTTTCTCCAATGTATTTCATCCCACTATAAGATAAAGCATCCGTAATGGGAGTTGATTTTGAAGAGACATATGCTTCAAGAAGTTGAGTAAAAGCATCCATCCCACAAGATGCTGAAACTGATGCAGGGCAAGAAATCATTAGTTCTGGATCAATAATAGCAATATTTGGGATAAAATTGTCATGACGAAGGGATTTTTTAAAACCTTCAGAATTAATTTCACTGATCACAGCATTTTTTGTAGCTTCGCTCCCAGTTCCAGAGGTTGTAGGTATCGCAATATATGGTATTTTTTTACCATCATGAATCTTAGTACCTACACCTTCAAGATAATTAGTAATGGAATCATTCTTTGTTAACATAGCGGAGATTGCTTTTCCTGCGTCAGTAACACTTCCCCCGCCAATTCCGATAATTAAGTCGAGATTTTTATTTCTAAATTTTGCTACAATTTCATCAATGATTGTTGGAGATGGCTCTCCTGCAATGCTAACGTGAGAAAAATTAATTGATTTATTTTCAAGATTCGAAGTTATTTCATCCCATTTACCCGATTGCTTCAAGGAATTACCTCCTATAACAAATAAGACGTTAGTACCGAATTTTAAGATAATATTATAAAGTTCAATTAACTTTCCCACACCAAAAA
>JBHLLE010000646.1:1888-3031 GCA_048885945.1 Candidatus Hermodarchaeota archaeon
GATATTAGCAAAACTGAAAGGGGGAATCATTCTACTTACCTATTATATTTTAGTGAAGTCGCGAAATTAATTATAATAGACTATGAATCACTTTATAATAGGTAAGATTTATAATTTACTCTAGATAATTTTTTTTTATAACATAATTAGTCCATTGGTGATTTACAATTAAAAAAGTTCATGAAACAGACTTTGAATATCGAGGTGGAGAATCTGGAGTAAAATACCTTATGAGGGGCCCTTCGATAGATTGGGGGGTTATTTTCCTTAAGCCTGGTGAATCAATGGCTGAAAAAGCTCATGGGCATAATATTCTTGATGAAACCTTTTATTTTATTGAGGGAAATGGTGTAATGATAATTGATAATGATGAATATGATGCACCTCAAGGAAGTGTATTTTTATGTGAACCAAAGGAGATGCATAATATCAGGAACGATTCTAATATGCCAATTAAAGTTGTATTTATTAAGGGAGAATACTTACCAGAGGACAAAATATAAAAGGGAGTTATAAAAAGATGGCTAAGAAAAAAGGAAAAGGTAAAAAAAGAGGTGTTCAAGAGGAGCCAGTAGTTACACGTGTAAAATTCCCAAGTAGAAAATTGGGAGAAATGTTTGGACGTGTAGTTGGGATTTTTGGAAATGATCGAATGGAAGTATTTTGCGAAGATGGTAAACATAGGATTGGTAGAATACGGGGAAAGATTAAAAAGAGAGTTTGGATAAGAATTGCTGATCTCGTAATAGTTAATCCATGGGATTGGGAAACGCAAACTGATGATAAGATGGGTAAATGTGAGATTACATGGAGATATATGAAGCATGAAATATCTTGGCTTGAAAGAAACAAGAAAATTCCAGAAATTTTAAATATTAATAATATTCCACTCTAAATTTAGATAATCATCAAACTACAGTTTTTTGTTAAATAAAAAATCTTGATATCTAAGGATTCTGAAAACCTCACTAAAAAGCAAAAATTTTTAATTTTGTAATCTTTTATAAATATATACTTGTTTTCCAAAAATATTCTAAAATAACCCAAATTCAAATAGGAATCGTGAAAAAAATTGGCTGATCAGGAAAAAGATGCAAAGGAAGCAAATAATAAATCTTTAGATTTGGAATCATTAATTAGTAG
>JBHLLE010000647.1:0-3030 GCA_048885945.1 Candidatus Hermodarchaeota archaeon
CCTTTTTTAGAAAAATGGTCTCCATCGACATGATGAAGTTCTAAAGATTCTATTACTCTAGCGATTTTATCCTCAGGATAATCTACTTCTTCTACTAATTCCCACGCCATAGCTCCTCCACATGCCTTATATCTGCCATTTTCCGTGATATTCTCTTTTTCAAGCAAAAGAGTTTTGTATCCATTTTCAGCACTCACCTTTGCGCTAACAGATCCTCCGGGGCCTGCTCCTACAACAACAACATCAAAAGAATTATTATTTTCTGTCATGAGTAAACAATGTAATTTTTTAAATTAATAGTGTAAAAAACACTATAGAATTTAAGCTATTTCAAATTGCAAACCTTCTAATTAGTTATAAAAATTTGGAAATTTCTATAAAATCCCAAATTCTATGCTATTCCTCAATTTTATTAAAAAAATTTAATTAAATATGTAAAAAGTAGGTATAAGCACGATTTTAAATTGTTATTCTTTTAAAGAGGATTATCCATCCTTTTGGATTCTTCAGATTTTTGCCATAATATCTCAAGTTTTTTGCGGGTTTCGTCTAATTTCTTCCACTCTTCAGAAAGTTTTTCTTTTTCTTCGCTAAACTTACTTTTCTCAAGATGAAATTTTAGAGATTCTTTTTTTAATTCTGCTGTTTCCATTTTTAAGGTATTTTGCTCTTCTTTCAGTTTTTCCCATTCCCTAGCTAAATCTAATTCCTTTTGGTCGATCTTCTTCCTTTCAGCATCTAATTTTTCCCATTCTTCACTTAACGTATTTTTTGCATTTTCCAATTCCTGACTTTTTTCTTCGACAGTCTTGTATGTTTTCATCTCTTCGGTTATTTTTCCAAGTTTGATTTCAATCATGTTTAACATGTGATTGAAAGCTTGCATTTTCATAAAATCAGAATTTTTAGCCTCCTCAAACTTTTCATACATAATGTCAAATATATCAGATTTTTTATGTAAATCTGGATGGTTTAAAAAATTAATAAACGTAATTAACGAGTTTTGAGTACTTTCTGGTAAACTAGTACCAAGAGGAGATTTCAATAATCTCTCTATTTTACTTTTTAATTCTTTTATAGCTTGAATGTAATTCAAAAATTTAGGTTTTTTATCTGTCTTTTCTGTTTTTTCAATATTATATTGGCCGAGTGTTATATTAAGTTGGTCTAATTTGCGAATTATCTTTTCCATCTTGGTAAAATTAGTATTTTTTGCATTATGATAAAGGTTTGTCATTTCCTCTACAAGTTTTGGATTTTGTTTAAGTTTTGGATGATCTAAATAATACCTAAAGGCTTCAAGTTGTTTTTCCGTTTTTTTTTGAAGACCAAGCCATTCTTTACCTTTTTTTTCCGTTATTTCTTTTTTAATTTCTGTTATGGTTTCCATTATAACTCAAATAGTGAAATTCCTTAAATGTATTTTTTTTTTGAAAAATTTTTATATTAGTACTTATATGCACGATTTTAAATTGAATTATCAAAAAGATAAAAAATCAAGATAAACTTGAATGAATTTAGTTATTGAGTTAATGGATCTTAAAAAGAGATAATTTCAGTCGATTGCTCTGAATCTGCTTCTCCTTTAAGAATTGAATTAAAAGCTTTTAAATTATTAAATCTCAATTTACTTTGAGGAGCAATTATACAATTATCTAAAGTAAAGTTTTCACCAATTTCAATGTTATCAAAGAGAATCGTATTCACTAGTTCTACATAATCACCAATTTTACAATTATTTCCGATATATACATTCGGACCGATTAAAACATCATCACCAATTTTAACATTATCTCCTAAAAATACTGGTTCAATAAAGGTAGGGAAATCGCCAATATAGTTATCAACACAATGTTGATTTTTTAATTCGTTCTTCACGAAATTTATGTGAAGTTCTTTGACTTTATTAACGTTTATTTCTTGTTCTAAAATTAGCTTTTTTAATTCTTCTAAACTTTCTTTCATTTAAATCACTTAATAATACTTTTTTAATTATTCTATTCCTAATATTTTAATTAGTTTATCAATATTATTTCCGGTCTTTGTGCTAGTGGTTAAAATTGTAATATTTGGATTAATTTCTTTTGCGTCATTTATCATTTTATCAACATTAGTTCCTAATCTCTCTATTAAATCAATTTTATTAATAACTGCTATTTCTGACATTTTAAAAAGCATAGGATGTTTTTCAATCACCCATTCTCCTTCAGTAATCGAAACAATGGTAATTCTCTTATCAGCACCAAGTAAAAATTCAGATGGACATATCAAATTACCTACATTTTCAATAAAAATTAAATCTAGTTCATTTAAATTAAGATTTTTTATTATTTTATAGATATGATAAGCGTTAAGAGCACATTCTCTTCCCGTATTTATTTGAATTGTTTTTGCATTATGACTTTCAATACGATCAGCATCTACTCTTGTTGTAATATCTCCACAAATCACTAAAATTCTATATTTTGAGGATAATTTCTGAGCGATTTGCTCTAAAATAGCAGTTTTTCCAGCACCTATTGCTCCCACGATATCAAACGACTTAATATTTTTTTCGTGAAGTAGATCGTTTATTTTATTGGCAATATATTCGTTGTCTTTTTCTATTTCTTTTTTTGTTTGAATCACTTCTTCCCTAATATCTTCTGTCGCTAGGTTTGTGCTCTCTAGCTCTTTCAATCTCTCTATTTCTTTTTCGGACATTTGAGTGTAAATATAATTTATTTAAATAATTCAAATTATTTGTTAAATCAAAATAATTAAAAACTCCAAAAAAAATTTATTTAATTTTTAAAAATACTTAATTATGAGATTATTTACCTGAAACGTATAGACCTAAACTCAGGATCTCCTAATTAAGTGTCTAGAAAAATGAAAGAATCGGGTATATATATCGGTGTTGATGGATGTTCTATAGGCTGGGTAAGTATTTCCATCAAAATTAATAAATCGTGGAAATTAAAAGTTTTTTCTACAATTCAAGAATTTTGGAATGAAAATTCTGATGCCCAGCTAATTTTAATTGACATT
>JBHLLE010000648.1:0-3028 GCA_048885945.1 Candidatus Hermodarchaeota archaeon
GGTTTGCTTTTGATTCAATGAAATCAGAAAAAGTAGAAATTAAACTTAAAGGAAAATTTTTAGCAACTGCTTGGATATCATTTATTATCGGAGCAGCTCTTGATACAGGATTTATTTCTTTAACACCACTTTTATTAATAATAACAAGATTATTACTTATTTCAAGCGCAATTGAGTTTTATTTTGGTTTCTTTCTTCCAGATTGGTTAAAAAAAGTAGTAATAAAGCAGGATTAAACAAAATTTGTTTTTTTTTTTTAATATCATTAGAGGATTTCTAAATCTCAAAATTTAAATATTTTAAAATCGAAATTGATCTTATTATGGGGATTCAACTCACTCCAGAAGAATTCATTCAAGGATTCACCAGCTTATTATTTAGTGTAATATCAATAATAGTTGGTATATTATTGATAATTAGATATCTACAATACCGTCAACAAACTCTCCTTTTAGCTGGTCTTGCATGGTGTTTAATAGCCGCAACTTGGTATACAGGTGCATTCAATTTTATCTATGTTTTAATAACAGGAACATCAATCAGCGACGAAATTTACTTTTTATGTTATGCACCAGTTCCAATTACTCTAATATTATGGATTGACCTTTTTACTATTCTTAAAAACATAAAAAAAAGAAAAATAATTTTAGGTATTTTGGTAATACAAGGAATTATCTATGAAATAATCTTGTTATACTTCATCTTTACTGATTTATCTGTCGTTGGCTATAAGGAAGGACCTTTCAATGACGAACTAACATTACCTTTCTCTCTTTACATGATTTCTGTTTTGGTTATTGCCATTATTACAGGACTTTGGTTTGCTTTTGAATCAATGAAATCAGAAAAAGTAGATATTAAACTTAAAGGTAAGTTTTTAGTAGCTGCTTGGTTATCGTTTGTAATTGGAGCTGCTATAGCATTGATTTCTTTATCGACTCTTTTGCTAATAATTGGAAGAATAATAGTTATCACAAGTGCAATAGAATTCTATTTTGGCTTTTTTCTTCCAGACTGGTTAAAAAAGGTATTAATAAAGCAGGATTAAATAAATCCTAATATTTTTTTTCTATATTATCTATTAATCAAACAGAAAGATTAAAATCATATTAATATAAGTATAAATTAATATCTTTTATTATATCCATTTTAAATAAAAGAAGGTAATTATAATGGAAGTTGGAATTGAAAGTTTAAATGCGTTTGAAATTGTACGCGGAATTTTTACATTGGCATTCGTTGTAATTTCAATTTTAATTGGAATAAAAATAATGTTGAAATATTTTACTTTTAAACGTAAGGAATATATTGCTGTTGGTCTTACTTGGGTCTTTATTTCCTCTCCTTGGTGGGGAAATGCTTTTAGTTTTTTATCTATTGTGTTATTTCGATACGCATTTGAACCCTTTCTCTATTTATTATTGATGAGTGCTTTTGTTCCATTAGCCTTGATGTGTTGGATTTATTCTATCACTAAACTTTCTTACCCTGAATTAAAAAATAAACTTATAATCCCTTATTTTACGATTTGTATTGTATATATCTTATATTTATTGATTGCATTATGCATTGATACTAGGTTGATTGGAGAACAAAAAGGACTTTTTGATTTTCAACGTACGTTAATTCCAAATTTATTTACTTACTTTGCTATCGCTAATACAATCATATTAGGCGTTCTATTTGCGCGTAGTTCCATAAAATCCCCCGATCCTCAAGTACAATGGAAAGGGAAGTTTATGCTTATTGCTATTCTATCCTTTGTAGCTGCAGCTGCAATTGATAGCATATTCGTTGGCCAATATTTCATACTAAGAGCAGTTCTTAGACTTGTATTAATTACAAGCGGTGTTGAATACTACCTCGCTTTTTTTTTACCAGAAAAGCTCGCAAACAAGTTAATTAAAGAACAAGCGTAAATTTAGTAAAATTTCCTTCTTTTCTTCGAATTTTTTATATATTTCTAGTCCTAATACTTATTTTCGCTAAAATATTTACTATATTTCTAAAATATTGCCAAACATAAACATCAATTGTTAAGATAACCAGGTTGATTTAACTTCAATATATGCAAAAATTTATGTTGCTTAAATCTTTTATAAAAATAATTTAATCTTCGTTTTGAGTTAAAAAAATAGATGAGCTTAATATGAGAATTATTTTTATACGCCATGGAGAAACAGATTCTGTTCGGAAATATATATGGAATGGTACTAATGATAGTCAAAGACCTCTTAATAAAACAGGCATAATGCAGATTAATCAATTAATACCCTTTTTAAAAAATTATCGACCAGAAATAATTTATACTAGTCCTCTCTATAGGGCAATCCATACTACTCAAATTTTACAAGAAGAATTTAACGTTGAATCAGTTCTCGAAAAAAATTTGTCAGAAACTCATTTCGGAGATTGGGAAGGATTATCCATGGACGAAATAAATCAGAAGTATCAATCAGATTTTAAACAATGGATGGAAAATCCAACTATTTTTTCTCCCCCTAAATCTGAACCGTTAAATAATCTAATATCTCGAGTAAAAAGCTTTATTGATAATCTAATAATTACGAATAAAACGAAGAATAAAGATTATTTTGTTGTTACACATGGTGGACCAATTCGGGCAATGATAATCGATTTACTCAACATAGATCTATCATTATATTGGCGTATTCAAATCCCTCATGGTTCTGCCACTTGTTTTGAATTTAAAAACGACCTAATCCAATTGAAATATATGGGTCAAATTGCTATTAATTAAAAAAAATTTTTAAACTTCCAAATCAAATTCATCTTACTAAAAATAATATACAAAAATTTTAACAACCCAAACTTAATGGTGTAACAATATGAAAATTGAAAGAATATATGATAGTATCAAAGCAATTATTCATATCACTTCCTCTGGTATAAAAGAAACTAAATATAAGAACAAACCTGGTCCTGAAAGACATCAAGAGGTTTTAACTTACGTTGAGAACTATATAAACGAGAACGGTTTTGAGCTATTTGAAGTATTGGTTGATAA
>JBHLLE010000649.1:0-3027 GCA_048885945.1 Candidatus Hermodarchaeota archaeon
ATAATTGAGACTGAAAATCTTAGGAAATTTATAAAAAGTTTAGATATTGATTTGTATGGCGTAGCAGACATGCAATTATTAAAGGAAATGGAACTTGGGCTTCCTACTGATTTATATAAATTCATAAATATGTTTCCATACGCCATCGTTTTAGGAGCTCAATATGGAAAGTTAGGAAAAAAAGCTTCTGGAGGTAAGACGGCAATGTTTTTAGAAAATGCCGCTTTTTCTATAATGGAATATTTAGAAGATAAGGGTTATAGGCAACTTATTATTCACACTGAAGACGAATTTGATCCTATTAATCGATCAGGATTTATTTCTCTTAAAATCTTGGCAAAAACAGCGGGACTTGGTTGGCAAGGTAGGTCGCTATTAATAATCTCTCCAGAATATGGACCTTTACATCGCTTGATTGCTATTTTAACAGGTTTGCCTCTTCGAGTAAATCATTCAATAAAAAACGAATGTGGCACTTGTCGTAAATGCATTGAAGCATGCCCTAAGAACGCTCTCACCTTTGTTGCTTTTAACGATCATCCCTCGAGTAGAGAGGAGGTTTTAAATATAAATGAATGTTTAGGAGATAATGGATGTATGTCTTGTATTTTAGCTTGTCCTTGGCTCAAAAAGCCTTAACATTAATATTGAAAAAGAAAATAGATAGAAAATCGAAAATTTACATTTTAGTATTTGATAGAAAGTCTAAAGTTTTATAATAATTGATTATTCATTAAAAAAAGGTGATAAAAAATTACACAAAATAAAAATTTCATGAAAGCAGCTGTTTACGCAAAATACGGACCTCCGGAGGTTCTTCAGGTAAAGGAGGTAGAAAAACCAACTCCCAAAGACAATGAAGTGCTGATAAGAGTATATGCGACAACTACAACTTTATACGACTGTTGGGGGAGAGCTTGCATAGGTCCCCCGGGATTTGGATTCTTAATAAGAATCTCTTCGGGATTTAGAAAACCAAAGAGACCTATACTTGGGACGGAGTTTGCTGGAGAAATTGAATCCGTAGGTAAAGATGTAAATTTATTCAAAAAGGGTAATCCAGTTTTTGGATTCACCGGGATGAATTTGGGGGCTAATGCAGAGTACATATGTATGCCTGAAGATGGAATGTTGGGAATAAAACCAAACAATATGAATTATGAAGAAGCGGCTGCTATTCCTTATGGGGGATTAACCGCATCATATTTCTTAAAAAAAGGTAACATCAAAAATGGACAAAAAGTTCTTATCTTTGGCGCTTCTGGAGGAGTAGGCACTTTTGCGGTTCAGCTTGCCAAGTATTTTGGGGGTGAAGTCACTGGAGTATGTAGCACCCCAAAATTAGAATTGGTGAAATCTCTCGGAGCCGATAAAGTAATTGATTATACGAACGAAGATTTTACTGAAGGCTTTGAGAAATACGACATTATTTTTGATACGATAGGCAAGAGTCCGTATTCCGCTAGCAAAAAAGCGCTGAAGGAAGAAGGATTCTATATTTTTGCTACTTTTGGATTAGGAAGGTTTATTCGAATAGCTGGAAACAAAAACGCAATAAGTGGACTTGTAGAAGAAAATGTTGAAGAATTGATTTTCCTTAAAGAGCTTTGTGAAGCAGGAAAGATAAAAGCGGTTATAGATAAGCGTTATCCGTTGGAACAAATTGCTGAGGCTCACAAGTATGTCGAATCAGGACAGAAAAAGGGTCAAGTAGTGTTAACTTTGGACCATATTTAAGATGTTATTTTTTATTCTTTATTAAAAGGCAGGACTCGTTTATGGTAACGACAAAGAAGATTAGAAATATTAATAGCATTTCCGAAATTCATTAT
Source organism: Candidatus Hermodarchaeota archaeon (assembly GCA_048885945.1). Taxonomy (GTDB): domain Archaea; phylum Asgardarchaeota; class Lokiarchaeia; order Sigyniarchaeales; family SOKP01; genus LW40-45. Next base: position 1,833 of record JBHLLE010000649.1, read on the forward strand.
TTGAATAATAATAACACAAGACAATATTGATCTAAAAATTTTCTATTACAAATTACCAAATTTTAAAAAAAATTTGTTAAGATAGGAATGAAAGAATTAAAAAAATAAAAAGAAATGTGTTGATGATTAAACCTTTGGTGCTTCTTTTAGATAAGCAGCTTTCCCATCCAATGATTCCCAAAACCAATTAGACACTTCTTGAAACTGTTCTGATGATAGATCAGGATATATAACTTTATGCTCTGCAATAATTACTACTCCGTTGTATTATCACTTTTTTGAAGATTTCTCAGAAAATAGCTTTAATCCAAGTGGATATCATGAATATATCCTTTCTCTAATGAAGAATTTACTCAAATAAGGATGCTGTAGATCAAGGAACATTCAAAAAAATAAAAACAAATAAAATATATTCGTAAAGAGTATATAAAAAACAAATCTTTAGCGTTATTTAATAGCAAGCAAACATATTATAATTAAATAGAATGGAAATTTGTTCAATTTTAAAAAATATAAAAATAATCAACGAATCTGTGACTTATTAAAAAAAAAGCTAAAACAAAATTATTCTCCTAGGTTCTGGACTATTATAATGGATGAAACAGATTTAATTATTATTCGAAAGCTACTGGAAAATTCTCGCTTAACATTTAGAGAATTGGCAGAAATTACGAGCATATCCGTAAGTAGTGTCCATAAACGTATTCAAAGTTTAATAGATGATGGGATAATCAATGCCTTTATTGTTAGACCTACAATGATTTCACTAAAAGGTTTATGGATTATGGCTTCTGGTGCTTCGAACGCGAAATCGATGGATTTAGTTAGCCAAGAGTTAGGAAATCACGAAAGTATCAATCTAGTTACAATTGCTAGTGGTAAATACTTGTATATCGGTGCTTATCTTAGGAATATATCAGAACTTCAAGAATTTTCTTCTTTTCTTACAAAAGCAAGCCAAATTAGCAATCCCTCTATTGGAATTATAAATATACCATACATTACTACGCCAGAGACTCTTTCAACTATCGATTACAAAATTTTGAAAACCCTTAATAGAGATGCAAGGAAAAGCTTAACAGAAATAGGGGAAGATGTAGGAATTTCTTCAAAAACTGTTAGAAGGCGTTTAGATCGTATGATTGAGAATCAGTTAGCTTATTTTACAATTGAATGGACTCCTAAATCAGAAAAT
>JBHLLE010000650.1:0-3021 GCA_048885945.1 Candidatus Hermodarchaeota archaeon
AATTATCCCCTCAATTTTTTCTAGTGGACCGTTTACTAAGAGTTTATTCAATTGAAATACCGTCCGTTCGTCAAATACAGATTCAAACGCTGCTTTTTTTTTTGTTTGGTCGATTTTTTTAATTCTCTTGTAGTCAATGCTCTTCTTTTCAATATCATCGATTTCAGAGTTAATTCTATCGTGATAGTCCTCGTTTGAATCCTCGTCTAAGTTGAAATCTTCGTCGTCCACTTCTATTTCCTCTATATCCTTTTTATAGTAATTTTTTTATTAAAAAAGTAAGGATACTCTTTTACTAATTTATTACCTTGTTTATCAAACATTAATACATTCTTTTTTGATATGTGTTCCACAACATATTCTTTGTCCTCTATCGTTACTATATCACTTTTTTTAATAGGTAAAAATTTTATAAGACACTTTAGTCTATAAAGGTTTTTCCCCCTTTGAATATCTCTCCCAACCAATTTTTTTGATCTTTTTAATACGAAATAATAATTATTTCTTAGAATTTTTATGATGTGATTCATTAACTCGTTTGTACTCAAGAATAGATCTACGCCATATTTTTCGTCTTGCATTTTAGTAATATATTGTCTTGGATCTTTCTCAAATAGCTGATCCACGTAATTATGAATTTCTCTAAGAGCTTCTTCAATGATATCAAAATAATTCTCGTTCTTGACCCGTAATTGGACTATTGATAAATAATAAAGGCCACCTCTAATATTCACGCAATTTTTGCATAAATCGTAGGTTAAATTGGTTCTTACAATTTTCTGATGAGTTATTACGGATTCTTTTTTTAAAGTACCATCGATAATGAGATCAAAGGATTTTAATAGATCTTTTGAGGAGTATTCAAGAGTATCGTTATCAAACGAAATCTCAAATTCAATGGTATCTTCTTTTAAGAATGGTTTTAATATGGTTTGTCTAATAGCCTGTTCAACTACTGCGAAAATATGTGGGTTTGAAGATTCGTACCACTCTTCTTTTAGGGAATAACTTCCACAATCCAAACACACTTTTAACGAAAATTTATCGGGTAATTGAAAGAGAGGATATTCCTTTAAATAACAGTTTAAACACATACCAAAATGAGGTGCTTTTTCGTCAATATCTTTACCACATATCGCGCAAAATCTGTGAGGCATTAAAACATCATCTTCATTGCCATGGGAATCCCATTTATAGAACGAACACCTTCTTTAGGGAGAATTTTACAGTCGACCGCCTTATTTATTATATTTTTACCAACAATGTTGAAGTAGGACGCTTCTTTTAAAATCTCTATTGCGTGTTCTAAATCTATTAAATCGCCCCCGTAAAAATGATCAGATATTTCTATTTTTAAGTTTCCTTCTTTAAAAACCTGATTTAATAGATCTTCATCGCAGCAAGCGATGGTTTCAATTTCATTTCTAATGTGCAGTTTGATAAATACTTTCATCTTACAGTTTTCCACGCTTTAATTACTTTTCTCTCTCATTTCTCTCTTATTTCCCTTCTTGCTCCACATGCTGCGCATTTCAAAAAAAGTTTTTTTCCATCTCTTTCAATCTCCGTATCAGGCTTGTTACAAACGTCGCATAACACGTATAATTTCGTATAATTCTCAATTAAACGATTTAATACCTGTTCTTTGTAGATTCCCTTAAGAAATAATTGCTGACCGCGAATTTCGCCCATCGTTCCTGCTTTTTTTAAAAAAATTCCCAGAAAGTGTCTAGCATCTCGATTCAAAATATTAATGAGTTTATTGAAATTGGTTATAAAGGTATTTTTACTTTCGATTCTAATCTTCACTTTAGGGACTTCAAATCGCGAAGACTGCTTCACATTGTCTGGTATTTTTTCGTACGCTTTTTCTAATAATCCTTCATAATCGTTGAGATCCATGATAAATTCCACTATTTAATTTTTTATACTAAATAATAATAATTCCTAAGATAATATTTTTGCTATTTTAAAAAAGAAAGATAACTTATATAAAAACTATTAATATGTTTGATAAAAATTTTCTTCAGATTGATAGATCTTAGCTTCCATTTCTAAATCTCTTAAATAGGTCTTTAAGGAATCTTCAGGAATATCTATTTTTTCTTTCAAATCTCTAATACTAATTCCATTTCCCTCCGTTGAATTCTTCTTAATTAACAAGTAAACCTTATCTTTTAATTCTGCCGCTTCAAAAGATTGATCTCCTTCAAACGATTCGTTTATATCGATTTCGTCTGGAAATTCGTCCAGTTCGGAGTCTCCTTCCTCAATGGTAGGAATTTCTTGAACGTCTCCAGATTTTATTCTTTGTAGTATCTCTGCATTTCGCAATAAAATGCGATTTGGATCGTGTATTTTTTTAATAATCTTTATGTGCATCGAAAAATAACCCCTCCATTCTCGAACTCTACCAATCACATCAACAATATCTCCGCTATTATATTGATCGTAGTCTTCGGGATTCGCGTCCCATAATATTGCGCGAATCAAACCTGTACCGTCATCTAAATCAAATTCAATTCTTACGTTAGAACTTAATTCCTCATCTAATAGATCCTCGCTGTTATCCGATTGAGGGGTGACTATTTCTCGTTTTTGGACTATTGTCCCAATCAATCTAACTATTTTTACTTTTCCAAAAATAGTAAATATTATTTTCTCTTCCTCTGAATACTTGCCTTCAATAATATGCTTTATCCAGCATCTAACGGCAGGGAACCTTCTAAAAGTTTGTGTTCCACTCATAGAATTAATCACTTTTTAATTATATAGTAATAAATTAACAACCAATTTAGAAATAATTATTAAGATAAAAATATCTAGCAGTTGGATAGGAATTAAAATAAAAGGTTAAAAAGAGCAAGAAATTCGAAAGGAGAAAAGGGAAGGGGATTCACCCCATATTTCATGGGGTTTTATAAGGTTAGTATAAATTTATAGATAATAATAAGTGTAGGGTTGAGAAATGAAATATAAAGAAAAAATTATGGTAAAAGAGTATTTATTACCTAAAATACT
>JBHLLE010000651.1:0-2988 GCA_048885945.1 Candidatus Hermodarchaeota archaeon
CAATATTCCGCTATTGTATACCTCATCATTTCGTTAATATCATATGGATCGTAATCGAAATAACCACGCATATCAGAAGGTTTAAACGGTTTCTCTCTCTCCTGGTTTAAAATAAAAAATTCCATTTCTGGAGCGCAATAGTATGTATATCCATGTTGTTGTGCTTTTTTTACAACCCTTTGAAGAATATATCGTGGATCACCTTCGTATCTCTCCCCATCTGGTTTGTAAATATCACAAATTACTCGCGCAACTTTATTTTTTGTCCTCCATGGTAAAAGATAGAAAGTGCTTGGGTCTGGAATAGCAACTTTATCAGACTCCTCGATTGCTCCATATCCAGTTATAGAGCTACCATCAAAATTTTCTCCATCTTGCATGAAATCCTCGATTCTCTTAGCGTTAATCTCAAACGATTTAATAATCCCATGAATGTCGGTGAACTGGAGGTAAATAAATTTTATATTTTGCTCTTTAACCGTTTCAATTACTTGATCACATAATTTCCAACGATTAGGATCATCTTTTTCAATCATACTATTTCATAATAATTCTTATTTTTAAATTAAGATTATTAATTAATCATAATAATTCGTAATTCTATTTAAATTTTATAATTTTATTATAATCAATCTATGAAAGACTATAACTTATTTATATCAAATTGATTGGAAAATAAAATAAGTTTATATTCTTTAATTAATTATAATTTTAAAATGTTAACTTTATTATATTAAATAAAATTTTGGCTAATATTTTGTTGTAGTGAAATCAAAAATTTTATAACTTTATTTTATTATATTTATATTGATGAAAGATGGACAATTGGAAGACTTAGATTTTGAAATTTTAGAAGTCTTATTCAGAGATGGTCGAAAGGCCTACAAAAATATTGCGGATGAATTAGGGAAAAATCATTTAACGATTAAAAAACATATGGATGAGTTAGAAGAAGCAAAAATAATCAAAAATTATTCTATAAATATAGACTATGAACAAATGGATCTTAACATTATAGCGTTAATAGAAATTACAATTGATAAGGGTAAAATGATAGAAGTAGAAAAAGATATTGCTAAAAATCCTAATATTTTCGGTGTTTACGATGTTACTGGCGAATACGATGCTATTATATTAGCACGATTTAAGACCAGGCAAGAATTAAGCGAATTAGTTAAAAAAATAAACTCGTATGAATACGTAATACGCACAAACACCCATTTAATTCTAAACATCATTAAAGAAGGTACTGATTTTGCTCGTTTATTTAAGAATAAAATAAAAAAAACGAATGAATAAGAAGAAGAACTATTAACATTTCATTATCATTACTTCATCTTTTATCTAATCTTAAGTTTATACTAATTTGATTAAGATTTAAGATGAAGATTTTAAAAATAAGTAGAACTCAGTAGATAGTTATATTATTATCATATTTACAGTAAATAGAAAATATATTTTTAAACATTATTATTTCCAAAAATGTGATAATATTTAAGAATATAAAAATAATATATTAAAATTGGGTTATATTTAGAAAAAAAGTGCTATCACATACAAAAGAATCTTAAATTTATCTAAATATAACCCACTTTTTTTTAAGATAAGGCAAATTTTTAAGTCCAGGAGAGGATTGGTTTTGTAATTTTCCTTTTGTTTTCTTTTAAGTTTTTATACTTTTGTAAAAAAAAACAATTGCTATCAATAAAAAAAAATACAAAAGTATCTAAAATAATGATAGAAATTATCATTTCTCTTGATGAAAGATCAGGAAAAATCTGCTACTGTATAATAGGCGATATAATTAGCAAAAATGTATTTAGAAAATTAATCCACGATTTTGTTGGGATTAAATATATTGAAAATGAAGATGGGACATTCTGTTTTTCCCATTATAACAATAACACGGGAGTAAATATAATATCCATGTTCTTGACCTTTTTGATAGATATAGACTATTTCTTGCTAGCCAATTAATGAAAATCATTAAAGATGGTTCAAGAGTAATTGTATTTCTTTTTATTCGTTTTTTTTTTATATTAACCTAAAATTTTCTCATTTAAATTTCAATCAGATTTATTTAATAATTGAAGCACTTCCTTTTTGGTTTTTTCAATATTATCTTGAAATTTACTTTTACTTTCTAAGTTCCCCACATCAACTGAATCCCTCTCTGAAGAAGGATTTACTAATTGCTGAAGCATCATAAAAGTGATATATTCGTCCAATTTATCATTCTCTTGGTTATCTTTTCCACTAAAGTATGTTAAGATGCTCCGATTAGTACCCTTTTTTCTTATTTTTAACATAAAATAAGTAATTAGAAACACCATTACAATTATAATTGTATAAACGGGATTCTGTTGATAAAACATTAAAAACGCAATAGCTAATATAAAAAATAAGAAAATTTTTATATTCATTATCTAACCATCTCCATAATTATTATCAATAATATTGTCTTTATTTCACATTTAAACTCAATTTTTATAAATAAAAAATACTGAAGGATTTAAACAAATGTAGTTACATTAATTATTAATGATGTTATAATTTTGGTTGATTTAAACGAATTTATTCTTATATTCCTTGTCCTGAGTAAGTCCCTTTAAAAAAAGTACCAATAGCCATTCCTAATAATCTATAAATTTCATTATCATTAAGTTTATTAAGATTATTTAAAATTTTTTTAGGTACTCTCCATTGTTTTTCTGGTTTCAGCTTATTTACTTTACAAAACTGTTGCCAAATCAAACGATTATCTAATCCCGCACATCTTATCTCCTTGAGTTGAGTGTAATATCTTTCAAAAAAATTTCCTTCTCCATAACTATTCTCTAATAATAACCCGTTGTTATATTGAATATCGTATCTAGACATTTCAAATTTCACATTTTTAAGTTGTTTAATCTTAATAAAATCAGATCTATTTAAAGAAAAAATTCAGATAGATTTTCCAAAATAAAATATATTCTAAAAATCAAATCT
>JBHLLE010000652.1:0-2984 GCA_048885945.1 Candidatus Hermodarchaeota archaeon
ATCTTCCTTTTTAAATCCAAAAATTTTTTGTACATATGAATTGCATTCTAAGAAATTTCCATTGAAATCCAAGAGAGCAATAGCAAAAGGTGTATCTTCAAATAAGTAGCGGTATTTTTCTTCAGATTCTTTTAATTTCAATTCTGCCTCTTTTTTTTCTGTTATATCTCTTGCAATAATTAGAACTTTCTTATTTCTATCAACATCTATAAAACTTTTTCCTTTGACATCAAACCAATCGAAGCCTCCTCTTACATTTCTAACTCTTAATTCTACAATTGCTTCTCCTAATTCTAAGGCATCTTTAAATGCTTTAATAGCTCTATCTATATCCTCCGGATGTAGTATCTTTAAGGCTGATATCCCAATTAAATCCTCATTTGACATACCCCTTTGTTTTTTATGAATCATCTCATTTATGTATTCATATATAAAATTTTTATTAACAATAGTAATTAGATCATTAACGTTTTCTGTAATGAGCTTATATTTTTCTTCTGATTCCTTTAATTTCATTTCAGCTTTCTTCCGTTCAGTTAAATCAACTCCATATCCTACGATGTGTAAATCATCATCTATCATTATTCTATTTCCATACCAATAGTAAGGTGTTAATGATTTATTTTTGGATAATAATTTTGCCTCTACATCAGCTTTTCCAGTTATTAGTATTTCTTGAATTTTATCTGAAATTTTTTGTTTCTCAGACTCATCAAAAAAATCAGTTGGTTTTAAGGTTTTAAATTCATTTGAAGAATATCCAGAAAATTTTTCAAAGTTTTCATTCCATATTTTAAATTCACCCTGTTGATTGAATAGATAAAAAACTCCAGGTAAACCATTAATTGTATCTCTATATAGGTTTTTCTCTTTTTCTAATGCAAGCTCTGTTCTTTTTCGTTCTGTAATATCTTGAATAATAGTTTGGACATAGGTTTGATCTCCTAATTTTATGCGTGACCCTTGCGTAAGACCCCAGATAAGGTTTCCATCTTTTTTATAATACAAATATTCTGCTTTAGCAAACCCACTTCCAATAGTTACTTCTTTATATAATTCTATAGCTTTTGGTAAATAATCAGGATGAATTACACCTTTCCTTACAAAATTTTTCCCTATTAGATCTTCTTGAGTATATCCAAATAATTTTTCTACCATTGAATTGAATTCTATAAATTTTCCTTTTAGATCCATTAAAACTACAGCATTTGGAGAGTGTTCAAATAAGTATCTATATTTTTGCTCAGATTCTCGTAATTTTTGTTCTGCTTTTTGCCTCTCTGTAATATCTCGCCCATATGCAACAATTAGATTTTTACCATCTTTAGTTCTAAAAGGTCTTGCACGATATTCAAAAGGAATAACATCACCATTCTTTGTTCTAAGAGACATTTCAATAGTACTTTTTCCCTCATCAAATACTTTTTTAGTAGCTTCAGCAGCTTTTTTTAGATCCTTTTCACTATAATAACTATTTGGAGCTTTTAATGAAGAAATTTCTTCATCACTATACCCACTAATGTCTCTAAAAGGATCGTTCCATTTAATAGCTTTACCTGTTTCTGGTTCAAATACGAAGATTGTATCTGAAGTAATATTAACCAAGTCTTCTGAAATTTTTTTTTCTCTTTTTAAATTTTCTTTAATTTTATTAAACTCTAAATAGTTCTTTATTTTTCTAGCAACTTCATTTAAAAAGGTGATTTCCTCCTCTAAAAAAGATCTGTCTTCCTTATAATAAACTTCTAAACTTAATATATCTCCATTAATCCTTTCATTACTGCTAAGGCTCCATTTTGTTCCCATGTAATCAATTGTTTGATACTCTTTATCTTTAAAACTAATCTTTACACATGTTATTTCTGGAAACTGAAATGCTTTAGGCTTTCGATAAGTCTGGAAAGATCGTATAGACAACTAAGTTCCTTTATTTGCTCTCTTAGGGCGTATTCAGACTCTATTAGGTTTTGTTTAGCTTCTTTATATTCTGTGATATCATGAGCTATTCCTAATATTTGATATTCTTCATTTTTTTTCTGAAGTGGTACTCCATTAAATTCTAAATCTAAATAATTATTGTTTTTATTCTTTAATCTAATAATGATCTTTTCTTTAGGTCTTTCTTTTCTCTTGATTCTGTTAAAAAAATCTTTAAAATCCTTTACATCTTCGTGTAAAAGAAAGTTATCTAAAGTTTTATTAAGGAACTCTTCTCTTGTATATTTAAGTCTTTTTAATGCCATAGAATTTACATTAATTATTTTTGTATTTGAATCCAAGATGAATAGTAAATCTAAAGAATATTCAAAAAATGATCTGAGTGGTTCATCAAGATTATTAAAATTAATTTCCATAAATCATCACAAATTTATTAAAAAATAGTTTTGGGGTCTAATTCTCCTATAATAAAATAGCAAATATCTAGTCTTACTCTTTCAATTTAAAGTTATTTTATTAATTTTATAAAATATATTAAAATACACTTTAATCTGAATAGTATAATAATAGATTTTCATTTAGCAAGAAGTATAATCTTAATTAAATAAAGACTTAAATCAATAGTGTTCCTAATATAAATTAATAAATCCAATTTTTAAAATAATCAAAAAAGAAGTGAAATTGACAATGGATAAAAATAGATATTATAAATATATGTTCTTGAGTGGAGCGATCTGGAATTTTTTTATTGCTGCAATTTTTTTTATTGGATCTATTCTTATGTTATCATCTCTATCTGTACATTTTGATATGACAATACCACCTAGTTTAGTATTTATACATGCATTTCTAGGAATGGTGTTAATAGTAGGAATAGGATTGTTTGTAGTGAGCAAAGATTTAGCAAAAAATCACAATATTGTAATTATGTTTATAATTGAGAAATTTCTTATGTTTATTATTTTCATGGCGTACTATTTAACCGGAGCATATAATTTTTTACTAGCATCACCATCTGTTATAGATCTTATCTATGGAATTTTATT
>JBHLLE010000653.1:0-2980 GCA_048885945.1 Candidatus Hermodarchaeota archaeon
AATCCTAATGCTAACGAAATTTTAGGAGTTAAATCTTATCATTCACTAAATGATCTTCCAAAAATTCCAGATTTAGCTGTTATTGTTCTGGGAGGAAGTCAAATTTTAAAGATTATAGAAGACTTAGGAAAATTTGGTGTAAAATATATAACTGTTCAAACAGAGTTAAAAAGTGGAATAAATGACACGAATTTTACTATAAAATTGAATCAGATATGCGAAACATATGGAATCACCTATTTAGGTCCTTCAATGATAGGAATAATTAATTTTGTTGATAATTTTACAACTTCTATCATTCCGGTAAGACAACATATTATGCGTGAAAATAAAAATATCAAGGAAGGAATCGGTTTTATAGCACAATCAGGAGGACTAGCAGGTGCCTTGGGATGGTGGTCTCCTTCCCAGAGATTACCTGTTTCTAGAGTAGTTCATTTAGGAAAGGGTTTTCATATTAACGAGGCAGATATTCTCGTATTTTTTCTTAACGATAATAAAACAAAAGTCATTTCCTTATTTTTAAGGGAAATTAATGATGAATTAGTAGAAGCTGTTAAAATAGTAGCTCCAAATAAACCTGTATTGTTCTTTTATGTAGGTAAAAATGAGTTTATGGAGAAAAAATTGAAGGATGTAGGGGGAATTTCTGTTTCAAATTATATTGAACTTTTCGAAATTGCGAAAATCTTTCTATGGTGTCCAGAACCAAAAGGTCCAAACTTAGGAATTATAGGTCCATCCTCTGGTGCCATTCATCTAATTGTAAAAGAAATGAGAAATCAAAAACGAACTTTAGCAAAACCAAATGAAGAATCACAGAACATAATTATGGACAAAATTGGAGGGTCAACTTGTAAGTACGGAAATCCAGTGGATTATTGGCCTCCAGAAAAATTTATTGGAATTAAAATCTGTGGTATATACAATACTTCCGCTAATACCTTATTAAAAGACGAACATGTGGATGGTTTAATTTTAGCCTTAGAATTTTTCCTAGAGATTGAATTTGATTTTAATATATTTGAAAGCATTAAAGATAATTATCCTAATAAACCAATTATTACCATTTTAATTCAAGCTGAAAGAGAAGGAGCTAAACGAGTTTTCAAATCTGCCTCAGAATTAAAGATTCCCGTATTTGAAAACGAAATAGAAAGAGCTGTAAGAGGGTATAAATTACTTTACGATTATTACTCAAAAATAAAAAAGAAATAATAAAAATATGTGATTTAACCAAAAAAGATATCTTTTAATTCGTTTGGAACTTCGTCGTTTGAATCTATTAACGAAAGAACGTATATCCTTTCACCACACTTGCACTCTTCACTCTCAAACAAATAGAACTTAAGTTGATTCTTCCAATTACAGATTTGTACTGTGTCAAAGTTGGCTATTTCTCCACATATACAATATATTACCATTTCACTGGGATAATTTGAAATAATTTCTTTGAATTTTCTAGTATCCGAGCTAAATTCGCATTCGTTTAATATCTTATTTATACTATTTGCAAGAGTAGTTTTTAAAACAGGTATAAAGTTGGTGATCTTCCCATTTTCTGTTTTTAATTCCGTTAGTATTATAAAATTCTTTTCTGGTTCTTTTTTTACTTCAGGTTGTTGAGGTTGTAAGAGAGCTTCTGGTATTGGAAATGGTTCCATACCTTCTGGATAATCAAAATGAAATAGAAATTGATTAGTTCCTCTAACAACTTTTTGATTTTCTAAAATCAAATTACTATAATCTCTACTGTGAAGAATAAATTTAATAATTTGGAGAGGAACTTTCATATCTAATAGTCTCATTCGAATATTTTCCAATAATTCGTTGTTAAATCCTTTTATGATCATTATATCGTCGCGATTATTAGTATAGAAGTCATTTTTGTTTTCTTCTTTAAATTGATACCATTTTCTTAAAAGTTGTTGTTGCAACAATTGAGGTGCAATACAAAATAGACACAACAAAGGGAATATATACCAAATGGGAATCAAAAACATTAGTATTAATAACACTCCAAATATTGGAAGCGTAATTATTAATCGTAATTTCCTCAAACGCTTATCTACTGCTTCTTTTATTCCACCTTTATTTAACGCAATATCTTCTGCTTTCGACTTTAGTTTTAAAATAATATCCATTATTTTTTTACTATTAAAACTCTGTTCTATTAACTTGTCTTCTTCAATTTCCGAGACTTTTGCCGCTTCAAGGAATTTGTTTATTTCATTCTTATGCATTTCAATAGAACGGTCTTTATAGATAAAATCAAATGTTTCTTCCGAAAAATAATCTAAAAATCGAGCAATGAATAGTTTCTTTTCTATTCCTTGAATATCTTCAGGTTCTAAGCCTAATGCTTCTTGAAGTAATTGCGCCTGGGTTTTTCGAACTGGTTTTTTTGGCTCTTCTTCTTCTTGAGCTTCTTGGTCACCAGTTTCTACGTTAGTCTCTTTTTCGTTATCATTCATGGTTGTGTTAAATATTTATATTAAATATGTATTTAAGCAGTGGTAATTTTGGAATGCTAATTAACTTTTTTAAAATAAAAAAGAAGAATTCATATAATTAATCTAATATAAACAAGAATTAACCAGTTCAATAAAGTTATAATAGTAAACTTCTTAAAAAAAGTGGAAAAGTAAATCTCTCTTAAGAGATTAAGTTACATTTATTACTTCTTTAATATCCGGAACAAATTGCTTTAAGGCTCTTTCAATTCCAAGCTTTAAGGTCTGTTGGGCATAAGCACATCCAACGCAGTGTCCTTGCAATTGTACTTTTACAATACCATCGTCCGTAATGTCTATTAATTCTAGATCGCCTCCATCCATTTGTAGTTGAGGACGGATTTTATCTATTACTTCTTTAACGCGTTCTTTATCAACCATTTTTTCAAATACACCAAAAATTATTCTATACTTACTAGTAAAAATAATATTTACTATTTAAACAGTTGCGTTTATAATTTAATAGA
>JBHLLE010000654.1:0-2978 GCA_048885945.1 Candidatus Hermodarchaeota archaeon
TCCGACCTTGCTTATTTAGATAAATCCCCATCCATTGATTTGTTAAAGGTGAAAATATTATTTTTTTTAATGAATTGCTAACATCATATTCTTTACCCTTAATTCTAAAATCCGATTGATAGAATAGTTTGTAAAGGAATATTGTTAATATTGAAGCAATTCCTGTTGAAAATAAAACATCTGAAGCATAATGAGCTCCATTAAGTACTCTTGAAATTGCTACAAATAATCCAAATCCAATTACCCCAATTATAAGAAGCATCTTTATTGGTTTATATATATTTTTATTCTTTGCTAGGAATAGTAGGGGTAAAAAAGACCAAGCGGCACTAGTATGTCCACTTGGAAAACTTTGTTGGCTTTGGTTATGACCATTTCCATTGATGATATACCATGGGGTAAATTCAGCATCAGAATTAAGATCTCTAAACCTTACTCTTCCCCATATGAGTTTCATTGTAGTTGTAGAAATTTTTAGAATTGTAATTAAAAGAATCAAGGATATCGCAATCGGAATATACTGTCTCCATTGTTTATTGTAATTTAATGAAATAAATAACAATAAAAAAAGAATCATTATTCCGGCAGCAAACTGATTTTGTTCATTATTAGTTAAAATTGAAATTTGCATTTGACTAATTCCATAAAGAATCATTACAAATCCAATTCGTCTTTGCATTTTTATATCATTAAAAATGCTACCTAAAAGTATTGTAATCGCAAGATATAATAATGGTGTATCAAATTCAGTTCCATACTTCCTTCCTAATTCACTCCATTGTGAATTCTTATAAATAATTGCATATTTAGATATTTCTAAATCAAAAATTCCAAAAAAAAATGCTAAAAACATCCATAATCCAATAATTCCAAACAATAATTTATTTATTTTTTCCATTTTATCAACCTCTTTTATATTATTTTTCTATACATTATTTCATTCTTGCGATTAATTATTATACAAAAAAAGAAAATAATATACTATTCTATACACATCCACCATTATTAAATCTATCTATCCTCATTAATGATATTTATTGAATTCGCTTCATATATAAAAAAAAAGCGGAAACTTTATAAATGTATAGAAACTTGATTAATATGTGATTAATGTATAGAGTTAACAATCATAGAAAAATTCTATACATTGATACCATAAAAGATAATATAAAAAATATGAGAAATGGAGTAAAAGTTATGGAAAAGAACAGGATAATAGATTATTTCATTGGACTAGTACTTATAACTGGAGTAATATTGGTCTTATTAGGTTATTCTTTACTTATCAACCTTCTTACTGTGACTGACCATTTGGCTTATAGCATTGAAGAATGGAATGAATTATTAGAACGCGTGGACCCAGGTACCTCAGCAAGGTTAGATTTTGGGTTGAAACTTTTTATGTATGGTATAATCATAACAGTTGTTGGAAATGGTATAGCACTTGCCAGAATTTTTATAAAAAGAGATATGGACAAGAAGATGGTGATAGATTATAGTATTGGAGTAATACTAATTACTGGAGCAATATCTGTTATATTTGGTATTTCTTATGTTTATTACACTCTTGTTACGGATAATATATGGGATTATTTTTATCTGGAGTATTATGAAATAGAAAAGAGTATGAGCGAAGGTACGGTGGCATTGTTTTATTCTTATCTTTATCTTTTTATGTTCGGAATAATCATATCAATTATTGGAAATGGTATAGCACTTGCCAGAATTTTTATAAAAAAAACAACCTAATATTTATAAATTAATTTTTTTTTCTTTTATACTGATAATTTTAAATAAAAGTAGTGCTAAGAGAGATTTTTTTATAAGATTTAATCAAAATAATCAATAATATTCATGTTTTTGATTACAATTTAATGAAGATGTGAGATTTCTATAAATATTTTAATAATTTATTGAACTCTGAAATATTAAAGGGTTTTAAAAAATAACCATCTGCCTTGGTTTCACTTATTTTATTATTTACTTCTGATTCAGGTACCGCACTAATATAAAAAATAGGTATATTTTTTAATTGCTTATTGGATTTTATTTTTGTACAAATCTCGTATCCATTACTATCTGGTAAGATAATATCTAATAAAATTAATTTAGGAGTGGTTTTTTGTAATATTTCAATTGCTTGATTCCCAAAAGTAGTTTCTATAAGAGTAAAACCTTTATTTTTAAAAAAGTTTGAAATTAAATTAATTGTAGATGTATCATCATCAATTATTAAAATATCATACTGCTTATCTGTAATTTTAGAAGTCTCAAAAATTTTAGTAATAATTTTTTCAATATTTACGCTCTTATCTATAATTTCTTTAACTTTTAATAATGCATCCCAATTTAATTCATCTTTATGTTGTTGTATTAATAATTGTGAAAATCCTTTAATTGAACTTAATTCTTCTTTTAAATCATGAATAGATTTAAAAAATTCCTCTAATTCATTTAGTTTTGGTTTGATATTAATAAAAAAATCAACAGCATTTCTAATGAGATTAGAAATTGTAGTGATATTGCTTTTTTTTACGAATTCTTCCCAAATATCCTTTTTTTCTTGAGTTACTAAAATATTTATTCTTACTTTACCTTTTGTATAAATTTTTTCTCCTTTTTGCCACTTTTTAAAATCTTTTGTTATTACTCCACGCCAAATTGCATTTTTTCCCGTTTCTTTTTCATATATTATCATTTCTTTCGTTTTTCCCATTTCGTTATTAATGAATATCACCTAATTATACCTATTTTAAGATTGTACTTTAAAATACTATACATTTTCAAAGATTATTTCTCAAATTTCAATACAAAATCATAAGTTCACTTGTTGTATCGGTCATTTTTAAAATTACTATTATTTATTGAAAGAATGGACTTTAGTTCTTAATATCACTATTTTTTATAAAAGAAATAGATAAAAAACAAATCCACTAATCATATTGATATATCTTTTATATATTATTCATTGAATATTT
>JBHLLE010000655.1:0-2971 GCA_048885945.1 Candidatus Hermodarchaeota archaeon
GAAGCGTGCGTCTAAAAAAATAACGGGATTAGAAGATATGAGCAATGTTAAAGGTATAATTTCAAAAGAAACCCATAAAGCTTTATTGATACATTTTAAACCTGGAAAAGAAATATGGATTCCAAAATCCACTATTCATTCTACATTTAATTCAAAAAAAAAACTGAATCAATCCTTTTTAATAGATAATTGGATACTTAAACGCAATAAAATAATTTCCTAATTTTGATTATAGAATGTTAAAAGAAATCGCGTCTAAACCTTCCTTTTTAGTTAATTTTAAGTTCTAAAACCATTAAACTTAATTTTAAGGTTTAATTTAACAAACAAAATAAGAAGTATTTTATTAAATGAGTCTTGAGGATGTGTTCGGGGATATTTTTTTGAATCCCTGGTTTATTATCTCTGCTATATTTTGGCTAATTGTGGCAATTTTAGCTTATTTTTTAAAGGACAAAAAGGATGGAATAATGGTCTTCTTTCCTATTTTAGCTTTAATGAAGACAAAAAAATTAAATAACTTTATAAAAAAAATTGCTAGAAAAGCACCGAGATTTTGGCGAATATTCTGGACTATTGGAATTTTTGTTTCTTTTTCTTTTACTATTTTTGCGTTCTTCTTCTTTTTTATTAATATGATTAATCTCATTTTTAATCCTAGAATTGAAAACGCAGTTACTCCCCTTATTCCGGGAGTTACCGTTAGCTTGCCTATATTCATGTATCTTATTTTACCAATATTATTTGTTATGACTACACACGAATTTGCTCACGGAATTGCAGCTAGTACAGATGGAGTAGAAGTTAAATCAACTGGAATACTCGGAGCGGGTCTTTTTTACTTATTAGGTATGGGCGCATTTGTTGAGGTGGATGAAAGAGAAATGAATTCGACAAAATTTCATAGAAATACCCGCTTAAGAATCGCATCCGCAGGTACGTTTGTAAATGCTATAACCGCAGCGATTGCTTTTTTATTAATCTTGAACTTTTCCTTCTTAATTTCTCCAGTCTATGGGGCTCAAGCTTACCAAGTAGATACGGTTCTCACGGAAGAACAAGGAGGTTTTAACGAAAATAACTTAGAAGAAGGGGACGTCATAAGGGCTGTAAAAGAAAAAGGATCTAAACAGGATTTCACGTATCTAGATGGAAGTAGAGGTATTACTTTAAGTTCGGTCTTAGAAAATGATACAAAAAATATCGATTGCTCTGTTGGAGATGAACTAACGTTAAAAATTTACCGACCAACAACTGGAAAATTTGAAGAAAAAGACATTGAATTAGGTCCACGTTATAAAATTGGAATTATATACGAATATCCTTCCAATACGGAATTAAAGATTACGCATATATTATCAAAAGAAGAAGACGGGAACAATTATAATAGAGGTTTAGAAGAAGACCTCATAATTACCAAGATAAATGGCACTAAAATTGACGTAGAAAAAGGAAAAACGCTAGAAAAGTTTTTGACGGATTATAACATAACGAGGTTGAAATTAACCACGCCTTCAGGTCAATCGTATAAAATAAAAGTAGAACTAGACGGTGTCTTTATTGGAGTATTAACCAAATTATATTGGATGCCTAAGAACGAGATAGGCGAATTTTTTGGTGGTGATCTTCCTGATTTTATCATTAGAGAATTACTGTGGTTATGGATTATCGCGTTTAGCGTAACCATTTTCAACATGCTTCCATTACCTATTTTTGATGGGGATCGGATTGTGAAAGAGTTGGTTAATTGGAAAGTCGGAGAAGAATACATAAAAACTAAGAAAAAATCCGATAAAATCGTCTTTAAAAAAGAGGAAAAAGACTATGGATTATCAGAATATCGGGTAGAAAAAATTGATTCTGTAAAAATTATTATGGAAGAGCCCTCAACGACAGGAATAAATATTAAGAATCAAAGTGAAATTATTGTTAATGAAGATAAATACTCTTTAATAGATAAAATTGGTGATGGTTTTAAATCCACCATTTCCTTTAATTTTCCCGAAGAAGTCACTATAAAAGAAGATTCAATTATACACGTTTCTTACGAGTATTGGTACGACGAAAAAAAACCAAAAAAGAAGATGATTCTTAACGCAGTACGGATTATTACGTTGTTCGTAGTACTGGCTAATTTTATATTATCCTTTGTATTATTGGGTGTTGTGACCTTCTGGATCTAATTAATTACGACAAGTGATAACTATTCTTAACAATAATAACGGCTTAAAACAAGCCAAATGTTCTTTTTGTAATAACTATAGAGTACTTGAAAGAAGGTATTCGGGTGAACATTTATGTGCTTCGTGTTTTATAAATAGCGTTGAAAAAAATATACGTAAGACAATTTCTAAATATAATATGTTTAGACCTCAAGATAAGATAATTGTTGCCCTCTCTGGAGGGAAAGATTCGATCGCTCTGCTTTATAATATCGTAAAAATTCAACGAAAAAATTATCGCTCAAAACCAGTGACGGCAATATCAATCGACGAGGGAATTAAAGAGTATCGTCAAAAAAGTATTAAAATAGCAAGTGATTTCTGTCAAAAGCTTAAAATTGAGCATACTATCGTTTCGTTTAAAGAAAAAGTCGGAATGACGTTAGATGAAATCGTTAATAAAATGAAGAAGTCTCGTAATTATCAGTACGCATGTAACTATTGTGCGTTAATTAGACGGAGATTATTGAACGAAAGTGCACTTGAATTACGTGGAGATGTGTTAGCCATTGGCCATAATCTTACCGACGTTGCTGAAACCTTTTTAATGAACGTCCTACATAGGAGATACCAATTAATATCAAATCAATATCTTTTTAAAACAAGTCCTCCAGACTTTAAACGCTTATTTATCAAAAAAATTATGCCCCTTATGAGAATTCCAGAAGAAGAGATTCAACTCTATGCTAATCTTAAAAAATTCAAATATTTTCCTTATCATTGTCCATATAGAGAACAAGATCCAATCT
>JBHLLE010000656.1:0-2961 GCA_048885945.1 Candidatus Hermodarchaeota archaeon
ATAATCATTCATATTTTGAAAATTTCGATTTACAATTTTAATAACTAAGTAAAAAAACGCAACGGGAGGGATTATCATTCTCCACGAGACGTGGTCGAAGTTTGAACCCCCGAGTGCAGAGCACACTGGCTTTCTGGTAAATTTTTCTAGAATTCTCCAAGCCAGCGCCGTACCAGGCTAGGCAACCGTTGCTTAGGTTTAGTTATATAAAAAAAATGTAGTTAGGCTCAGTATATTAAGCCAAGGATTTATTTTATGGGGATCTCTATTGGTTTGTTCATTAATTTCGTTTTCTTTGCTTTCTTGATGGCGGCTTCTACAGCAGCATGGTCAGCTCCTTTTTCAAGATCAATAACATCTGAAGTAGGTTCTATATGCTTATAATTTACTCTCCTTCTTCTAACTTTTAAACCATCAATAAGCAAATAATTCTTATCAATCACATCAACAATTAAGCAGTAATTTCCCGCTTCTCTTCCCATGGTTTTTACACAAATTCTACCAATATCGTAAACGCTCATAATTTGTCACCAAACTATTTTTTGTTAATTTATCTTTACTGATTGTCAATTTTACCAGTGAAGATAAATATTTTAGGTTAGATTAAAGAAATACGATCAAAAATAAAATTTTTATGATTTTTAGAAATTACGAATTTTTGATTGTTTTTATTTGAATTGATTAAGGATATAATTTAAGACCTCATCAATAGATAAACCTTCAATTTCAAGAATAATATCGTATAATTCCTTAATTTTTTTTGTATTACCTAAATCAATACCATATATCTCTTTAAATCGATCTAATTCGGATTTTTCTCTGTTTATTGTTTCATTCAAACATTCCTCGTAAGAAACATTATCTCTTTCAGCCATTCTTTTTACTCGTATCTCTAAAGGACACGTAAGAAGAATCTTAAAATCTGCTATATTTTTAAGCAGATAACCACTTAATTGGCTATCAATAATAACATTTCCTTTTTTAGCTATCTCTAATACTTTATTATCTAACTTTTCATCGATCTCTGGATGTTTTTCAACGTATTTAGTAAACTCTTCTAAACCCATATTCATTTCCTTAGCAAGATCTCGAAAAGCTTCGCCGGTAGAATAGTATTTAATACCTAAAGATTCTGCTATCAATTTGCCTATTGTTGATTTACCCGTTCCGTGTAGCCCAGAGATAGTTAAAATCATATTGGTTATAGATTTTTAATTAATATTTAAACTATAATATGAATAAAAGAAATAAAATATAGATCAAATGATCAGTATTTCAAGAAAATGTATTAAGAAATAATTATTGACTCTTGACTTTTTCGCTTATTAGATTTTTCAGGCAACTTGCACAATAACGTCCACTTTCTAATCTATTAGCTTTTCGTTTAGATTTAGCAGTATTTCTCATTTTTGAAGGACGAGCTCGTGGAATAGAATAAAGTGGTCGTTTACATATAGCACAGTGGCTAATTTTAGGTTTTCTCCTTTTATAATGATTTACATTTTTATTACCTGGAGTCCTAAACTTCTTTCTTGCTTGAGCGTGAGATCTTAAACCTGGTCGGGGCATTTATTAACAAAACCTTATTAATATCTTTTATTTTAACGAAATAATGTAATAAACTAATATTTCTTAAGAGTTAAGCAAGAAATATTAATTTTATCATTCCTAAATTAACTTTTGTTGAAATTCTAGAAAAATTTGATATAACTTATCAACGACTATTTCTCTAAATTTTTTGTTTTCAACGAGATTATTTGGATTTCTAGAGACTTTTTGAAAAATTTGATTAATTTTAAATTGAACTTCTTCTAATCCAGGGAATTTCTTTATATTTTTCTTCAAATCATCAAATAATTTTATTATAAAAACGCTATTCTTTATTCCTTCCAATTTTAACGCGTCCATAAGAGTAATAAACGAAGATGTTATTTCTGAAGTTATTTTTGGCAATTCAAATATTAAATGAGGACTAGTATTATTTTCGATTTTTAAGAAATTATTATTATGTGAGGTAATAAATTCATTTGTAGAATTTAAATTTGAGAATTCTTTAAGAATATTCATCGCAGTATTATATTCTTTAGTTAGTTTCATTTTAATTAATAGGTCTGGAATAGCAATACCTTTTTCGTTATAAAAAAGATTAATTTTTGTCAAACCTCTCATCGCATTTTTAAGAGCTTTTATAAAAAAATTGAAAGTTAATCTTCCTTCATTATATTTATTATATAATTTTATAATTGAATTGACTAGTGCGAATAATTCTGATTCAATTTCAGTAGCAGTTCTATTATCTAGATCCATTATTAAAATCGTCTTAAAAATTAGAATTCATAAATATGAATGTAGTTGTTATTTTATAAATATATTTTTAAGCACCAAATAAGGTAGGTCTCATAAAATAGACAAATATTGAGACAAGACCTCCAATAAATAAAGAAGAAATTAAAACGCGAACCGTGGAGGAATTAGAAAGATCTCTTATTGCTATTGCCATTAAAATCGAGACCCAGATTATAGTTATGGCATCCAAAACATCCAGAACCGCCCAAGTAGGAGAATTAAACATAGATGTAAATATGTCTTCACTAAAATCACCACTAGAGATATCTACCTCTATTGTAGGAAATGCTATCAATATAATTAAGAGTTTTATAGCATTTATTAATAGAAATGGAGCAAAAGCACATAACAACATTTTATATTTATAAGCAGCTTGTTTTTGTAAAAGAGTTCCACTTTTATAGATACTGAAAGTGCTAATTTCAGATTCTTTATATTTCACATCTTTATCTTTTCCAAAACGTTCTTCTAATTTCTTTGAAAATCCAACTGCATAATTAGCACCAAATGAATAGATCCATATCAAAATGTAACAAAAAATTAGTTGATATATGAATCCAAATAGAAGAAATGTAAGAAACATGATAAATCCATAAGGAATTAAGCTAATTGAAT
>JBHLLE010000657.1:0-2956 GCA_048885945.1 Candidatus Hermodarchaeota archaeon
AATACATTGATTAATACTTACGAGAAAATTAAAGATACTAGATTCATAGACGCAATGAATTAATAGATAAAAAAGACTCAATATATTTTTCTTTCTTTTTTAAATTGATTCGAACATCCTAAGATTCGTGATTTTTTGCGACTAATTATTTTGCAGATTCATATACACGCATATTACTCCAACTTTTAAATAATTATTTTCTGAGATATTCTAAAAAAAAAGGTTAAAGAGTTTAAAAACCAAGATCTACGTTAGTTTTTATTGTCTTTTTTCCTTTAAATAAATCGAGTACATTGTAAAATAGTATTATATTACGACAAAAATGTGTGTATAAGGTGATTGAGTTATAACTGAAGTTGAAAAGGTTAACAATCTTGAAGAAAATAAATCAAAACTTGAGACAATGTTAATTAAAATATTACCTAACGATGTCTGTAGGTTCTGTAGCTCCAGAGCAGGATATTATAAAAAAACATTCGTTAACGATATTTTAACGTTTATAGAAATAGAAAGTAGAAAAAGAATGAAATTGCCTTTTGAAGATTCAATGGTATATTAAAGTTCTTTTTTTCTATTTTTATACCAATGTTTAAAGGCTTTATATAGAACCATCTTACCTAGTTCACCGTATTTAATTGGTTTAAATTCTTCGCTTAGTGATTTAAACATCTCAAATAATTCCGTATCATCTTCCCTTTCCTTCCTCAGAAAGACTCTAATCTCTATTATATTATCGTCCTTTTCAATAGAAGGCATATTTATTGGTTAGATGGATTTTAATTATATTTTATATTTTTTATAATATATGGTTGGGAACATTCCCAAAAATGTTGGTGCTTATAAATGTTCCCACTTATTAATTTATATTAAATAATGGAATTTTTAATATATATAATTAACGACATAAATAGTTTAGAGAAATGTTATTCCAAAATATAATTAATCAACTACTTTCGAATTCTTGGTCATACGCTAATTTAATAATTAACCTTAATGTTTCGGCATTACTTTTTAGATTATACTTTTCTTTAAGTTTCTCGAACATTTCTTTTGTATCGCCATCAAAGTCAATCCTAATTCTTACCACTTTATCAGACATATTTTATATTAAAACACACATGCTTTTATTTTTTATGGTACTTGTACCACAATTGTACCTTACTTATACCACAAATGATGTTGCTATTACCACAATTTACCACAAACCTTATATATCTAATTGTCACTTTGTGTTATATTGGATGAAAAAATTAAAAATTAAAATGATTTAAAAAATGGTAGAATTAGAACATCCTAAAAATAATGTAAAAAAGGCATTTGGTTTAATTATGATATCAAATACATTTATAGAGTCTGTAAGAGAGGATCCTGCATCTTTTATATTAAAATTGAAAAAAAAAGATATTGATTTTAATATCTTAGATGAGATCATTGATACAATAATAATTAAGGAAGAAGACTTTAGAAAACTTTCAAAAATTAGTACTGATCAAGAAAAAACGTTAAAAGAAGTAATTCAAAACGATCTAAAAAATCTAATCGAGAATTGGAAATATAAGTACGAATCTATTGGGTTAAAATTATAATGTGTATTATATATATCTACACATAATTTCCTTCTATTTTTCAAATAATTCACGATGCTTATCTTTTATCATAAAGCGAATGATCTCTGTATAATTTTTAATACCATAATAATCTTTAATTCTGTCTAATTTTTCGAAAAAACTATCGTCCATAGATATTCTTAATTCTTTTTCCATTTTCTTTTCAGATTTTGTAGATGTTATTATATATAATAACACCTTTCAATTATTTTTATGTTTTTTGTCCATTTATTCTACTTTTTAATTCCACACTAACTCCACAAAAAAAGGAAATCCTTAAATATGAAAAACGTGATTATTATATTAATCCCTAAAAAATTCATAAAAAATGGAATAAAAATGGAAGAAGTAATAGAAATAAGATATACACTTAGATCCGAGAATGATAAAAAAAAATTTGAAACTGTAAAAGAGTTCCTGAAATTAAATGCAAACACAAAAGTCATTGCTTTCTTAATAACTGAAAAATATCAAGAAATCCAAAAACTCAAATAATAAGGAGGAACAAAATGAGCAAAAGCAAAAAGAAAGAAGATTTAATCGAACTTAAGGGGAATAAATATTTCACCTTAGATCGTTATATTGCTCCTGTAATTGACAGATTTTCTTTTAAGCCAACAAAAGATTTTGCTCGTTATACCTTTGGAATTTTCAACGATGATGAGATTTTCTATTATTCAATTAATGGTGAAATGTGTTTTACTATTAAAGAATTTTCAAAATATCTTGGAATGAAATATAACAGCGTTTTACAAGCTTTTAAGCGGAATAATTTAGATCTAAATAAACACTACTTTAAGATTGATAGAACTGATTCTGCATTGAGTGACAAATTGTCACTCGATAAAAAAGGGGATAGAAAAGCTCTTTTTCTTACTTTTTTAGGAGTAACAAAATTGTTAAGATCTTTCAGGAGCGAAGTTGCAATTGAATTTTACGATTGGGCAATGGAAAAGATCTATTGCATTATTAAATCAAATCAATTGAATACTGGTCAACTTTTCTTTATGAATAAATCAAGAAAAATCGTACATCAAGTCCTTGGAGATAAAAGTAAGTGTTTTATAGACGAACAAGGATTCATGTATCAATCAAAAGGGGAAATGCTTATTGCGAAAACACTAAGAGAATTAAATTCAGAATTTCAATATAATGTTCCAATTAGCCTTCCTGATTGGTTAATTAATAAATTAATTAACGACTTTCCTAAGACAATCTTAATTGAAGCTAATTGGCATAATATTCCCTCATATATTACCTCAGATTTTTTAATTAGGACAGAACCTCGAACAGTTATTGAGTATTGGGGTTTAGAATATAATAATACATACAATGCTAAGAGAGAAATT
>JBHLLE010000658.1:0-2940 GCA_048885945.1 Candidatus Hermodarchaeota archaeon
AAAAGACAAGGGGGGAATGGTTTTTGCTGCGCCGAGCATGTCAATTATAAAAAATGCCCCTAGTTGGGCAAAAATCTTGATTTCTAATTCTGATGTAGTTTCTATTAATTTAGAAGAAGCTCAGGAGTTTACTGGTGAAAGTAAAAAAACTCTCATGATTAAAACCTTTTTAGATATGGGCATAAAGCTTATTTCTATTACCGATGGGCCAAATGGTTCAATTATATCAGATGGAAAGACTATAATAACTAGCGGTGTCTATAGTGCAGGAAAAGTCGAAGATACAACAGGAGCAGGTGATGCCTTCTTAACAGGAATATTAATCTCTCAGTTAAATAATTTTTCTCTTGAAAAAACATCAAAAATGGCGACAGCGATGAGTTTTCTAGAATGTAAAGAAGTTGGAGTTAGAGAAGGGTTACCTAACAGCTTAGCTGAACTTGAAACGTTTGTAAATGATAATACTATTAAACAGGTCATTTCGGAGATTGTTTAAAAAAGACTAAAAAAAAATGGTTGCTTATCATGAAAAAAACAAAATATACAAAATCAATTGTTATTTTTTGTGTGTATTGCGTATTTTGGGTGGGAATCTCTATAGCTATGTCAAGATTTTTGGGTTATGGTGTAAATCTCTCACCAATCATTCCTTTTGGAGAATCTGGTTTAGAAATTGGATTTATTTCTATTTTGTTCATACCTTTAGCATCAATAGTAGGCACATTAGTAGGAGGTTATTTATTGAGTCCATTCTTCCTATTTGCACATACAAAAATTTTTAGAAAACGATATCAATATGGAATATATAAAAAACCAGATTATAAGAAGTTTAAATTTTCATCACAAGGTTTATTTACATCATTAATGGCAATAAATATTTCATTGCTTTTATTAAATCCAGATATTGTTCTTTTTACCACTGGAACTTCTAATAATTATACCGTTTCATTTGTCGTTCTATTAATCTTTACATTTATATTCACTAATTTATTATTCTCTCCAACTTGGTTTTTAATGGATTCAGGGATTTTATATTCAAACAAATTGAATTTAAAAACGACCAATAAACCGTTTGAAATTAGATCCGTAGGTAGATGGTATGAGCAATTTTTAAAAGGTTACGCTGGTGTATCTGTTTTACTGTCTTATGTTGATTTTATTACAATTTTTTTCCCTGCAACTGCTGGAGATCTTCCTCTTTTCATTACCTTGCTTATAATATTTATTCCGTTCCCGTTTATAATGATAATTCCTTCAATTCCTGCTTTAATAATATTGGATAAAATTAAGGAGAAAAGAACTACTTTTGTTTTGAAAAGGGCAAAAAACATCAGAATTACTGATACAATGGAAGTTTCAATCGATCTAAAAAAGGAGCTTTAAATTTTTTTATTTTTTATTCTCTTTACTTTTCTAGAATAATTAAATTTTAATTTTAAAAAATCTTTAAAATATTATTAGAATAAAGCGCTCTTAGTATAGTGGTAAGTATGCCAGGTTGCCAACCTGGCGACCCGGGAAGCTAATTCGTTTCGAAATTGCTCGGGATTTCAATCCCCGGAGGGCGCATATTTTTAACTTCTTCTTTTAAGCAATGATATTCTCAGAAGGAAATAAGAAAAAAATATTAATTTAGATTAATCAGACCAAAAGTTTTTTGCTAAATTTCTTCGTTTTTCCCAAAGTTCATTTTTTTCAGAAAATCCTATTATACCTCCACCCTTGTCTGCATCTTTAATTTGCCACATTCCACTGACGGCTCCTGTTAATGCGCCGGATAATACTTCAAATCCTTGTGCTGTATATAAATCGCATTCAACTCCACGATTAATAATAAATTTCAATTGACGCAAACCTTGCTGATTCTTCGAGTCTAAAACTTCAAGTAATTGTTCAACTTCTAAATCAAGTTGACCATTAGGAACAACACGATTCCATAAATTCCATTCAACAGCTTTCCTTGCTGAATGTAAAGCTCCTATTAAATTTATTTCTTTAGCTCGACGCCTGCCTATTAGTCTTGCTAAACGTGTGGTTCCTCCCCAACCGGGAGTAATACCGACATCAACTTCAGGCATTCCCCATTTTGCTCTCTCAGTAGCAATGACAAAATCACAAGCCATTGTAATCTCAAGTCCCCCTCCAACAGCAAAACCATCGACCGCAGAGATAGTGATTTTATCTAATTCTTCTAATTGATTTGCCATATTTTGATAATAACGAACGCGGCGAGTTATATCGTTTGCATTACCCCATTTTAACATTTCCTTTATATCATCTCCCACACAGAAGTTATCACCAGCACCTTTTATAACAAGAAATTTTAATTTAGTGGATTGGCGAACTTTCTCAATAGCATAGACAAGCTCGTCTGAAAGTCGCATACTTAAGGCATTTAATACTTCCGGCCTATTAAGGGTAATCCAAGCTACTTTTTCTATCTCTTCAAATATTAATTGTTTAAATTCCATAAATTAAGTTTCAATGATATTGTTATTAAACTTTTTTTGTATGGTATGGAGAAATTTTTGATTCAGATATGTATTATGCTGGGAATACTGAGGTACTCTCTTGGTATATATGTATCTTCGTGAAAGGTCTGTTTCACGAAATTTTTAATCCCACCAATCAGTAAAAACTTGTTCTAAATGAGGGATTGCCCAATTCAATAGAAAATATCCTAAGAAGAATATGACTACTATTGAGGTTTTAGCTATTAATACTACGTATAAAATTTTACCTCTGAATGGGGCATTTATTCTTAAGTAATAGTAAGTTATTGAAATCACGCTAATTAAGGGAATTAATAGTAAATTATAGAAATGATATAGTGGAGTAACCACAAAAAAATAAAACAGTGAGTACCTAATGGGATTAATTATTAGTAACCCTATTACTAAAAAGAAGATAAAATAAAGAACAAAGATAATCCCATCAATT
>JBHLLE010000659.1:0-2923 GCA_048885945.1 Candidatus Hermodarchaeota archaeon
GTCTGTTCCTAAAGGATTGATATGTAATCATAATTTTCAAGCGTTTATAGATAAAAATTTTATTGTAAGAGGTTATCAAAAAATAGATTTTGAATTATCAAAAATGGAATTTTATGAAAGTGGTCTTGATTCAATTAACTCGGGATTAAATAAAGAACAAAAATTAGAAGAAATAAATACAGATCTAAGTTCTCTTCCGATCTATCAAGAAATTATAAAATTGTTAAGAGAATATTTAAAAAATACAGATATTTTGGGGAGTGCTTTGTTTACATTAGAAGGAAAGGTGTTATATTCCTCTCTTCCATTAAACACTCTATATAATACAATCCGGGAATTTGAAGTTAGAAATGAAAAAAATTTAATTCAAGTTGAGAAATTTTTTCTTATTTTGGCAAATAAACAAAAAATTTTTTCCCAATTTATTGATATAGAAGGATTTTCTCTAATTATTACATTAATCTTCTCTAATAAGATACAACTCGGAATGGGGGATTTACATTTAAGACAGTTAAAAAAACAAATTCAAAAAATAAATCCTCGATTAAATAAAAATTAGAGGTAATAATATGAAAAATCGAAAACTACTTGAAAGTGAATATATTACTTTTTGCGATAATTTTCCTTATCCAATTTTTTTGTTAGATTCTGATAAAAAGATTTCTAATTGTAATAGCATCTCTGAAATGTATCTCAAAAGAGCAAAAGAAACTTTAATTGGAACAAAATTTTTAAAATTATTTCCATTAAACGATGATCTTCGGGAAAAAATAGATGATATAATCTCAAATGCTGTAAATTTTAGATTAAGTGAGATGATAAATTTTAAATTTATGAATAGTAATAATCAAGAAACATGGGTTGAACTTATATTCTCACCTATAGATCTTCGAGAAAAAATGATTATCCAAATAATTTTACAGGATATAACTGAGCAAAAACTTGTTGAAAGAATTATTACAGAAGAGAATGAGAAATTAAGAGAATTAGATAAATTAAAGCAACAATTAATGGCACAAATTTCAGATAATTTAAAATCTCCTTTAAATAATATATATAAGATAACAGATCTTCTTTTAAACTCATATGAAAATCAATTAGATCCAAATATTATTAGACTTTTAAGTTTAATAAAAAAAGGAGGAGAAAAATCTATAGACATGGTTGGAAAAATACTTGATATTTCACAAATCGAATCAGATAATCTAGATTTAAATCTACAAACAGAAAATTTAATTGATGTAATTAGAAGTTCTATTGATGAAATAAATGATGAGAATGTTACTAAATATATCAATTTAAAATTTAATAATACGGATGAGATATATTCAGAAATAGATAAGATCCGAATTAAGCAAGCTTTTAAATATTTCTTAGTAAGTTTAATTAAGAATAGTTCTCCTCATAGAAATGTAATAATTAAAATTCAACAAAATAATAATTATGCAGATATTATAATAACATTGACTAACTGTAATATCAATGAATTAAAATCATCTTTAAATTTGGGATTCTTAGAACAAATTATAAATTTACACCAATGTCAATTTAAGATTAATTCTGAAATAGAAAATGAATTGAAATTTAATATAAAATTCCCCATTAAAGACTGGAGAGATTCTCTAATTCACCTCTATATTATATATAAATCGGGAATTCCGCTATATAATTACTCATTTTTCAACAATAAAGATGATGTTGATGCATCTTTAATATCAGGAGGTATTATTGGAATGATTACTATTCTAAAAGCAATTATTCAGGGAAGTACTCCAATAAAAACAATTGATCATGGAGATCGGAAACTTATGTTTGAAACTAATAAAACAGATGATATAATCTTTGTTCTTATGGTAAAGGAAGATTTAAAAATTATAAAAAATAAACTAATTTCTTTCATCAATGGTTTTGACAATAATTACTATGATTTAATTAAAAATATTGAAAATACTAGTTATAATCATGATAATTGGATTAAGGTTCTTGATTTAATAAAGAATTATTTTAGATAATTAAGTTTTTAATTCAATGATTTATTCTTTTTGAGATTCTTAATAATCAAAACTTATCTTGTTCAAATAGAAAAATTCTAATCCGATATTTTAGAACAAATAACCAATTTGGAAAAAAAATTTTTCTTTACTCAATAAAGGTTTTTTTGTATTTTTAATTAACATATATAATTAAAAATATTCTTGGTTTTAATGGAAATTACTATTGATTTTCTAAAAACACTCGCTATTGAAGTGTATGAAAAAATAAACCCTCTTTTAGGGACCGCTAAAGCAGGAGAACTCACTAAAAAAGGAGCTGGAGGAGATATTTCGATGTATATTGATCTTCTATCAGAGAAAACCATTATGGAAATTCTTGAAAAGAATAACATTAATGTTTTATTAATCAGTGAAGAAGTAGGAGAAAAGTACATCGGAGATAAATCTGTTGTAATAAAAGAAAAGTCTAAATTAATTGTTGATCCAATAGATGGTTCTAATAATGCTGCTAGAGGGATTCCATATACTTCTGTGTCAATAGCTTATGCTATTGGCGAGAAAATTAAAAATATTGAAATGGCAGTTATTATTGATTTAAATACAAAGGATCTTTATTACGCGGAAAAAGGAAAGGGAGCATTTAAAAATGGACATCCTATAAATGTATCAGAAATGGATATTTCGCAGAAATGTGTGTTTGAACTTGATGTTCCTGTTAGTGAATTTTTTAAAAGAATCGATCAATTGATGAAAATATTAAAAAGAACATATAGAATAAGAATTATGGGAAGCACAGCGTTAACATTATGTCAAGTAGCTAGTGGAGCAGTTGATGCTTTTTTAGACTTAAGTATAACTAATAGATTAGTAGATGTTGCTGCGGGATTCTTAATTATGAAAGAAGCAGGAGGAAAATATTATTCGTTAAA
>JBHLLE010000660.1:0-2922 GCA_048885945.1 Candidatus Hermodarchaeota archaeon
GCTTAAGACAATTATTATGAAAAAGAAGGATGGTGATTGTGATATTAAATTTGAAAAACCAATAATTACAAAAATATCCTTACCTAATGGTAAACTTTCATATCAAGATGCTATAGGAGTTGCTACAGCTTCTTTAAAAAGAGGTTAATGGAGAGAAGAGTATGGAAGAAAAAAATGTTATCAAAGTGAAATGCTTTAGATTTAATCCAGAACTTGATGAAGAACCTCATTACGATACATTTAATGTGCCTTTAAATGGAACTGTTAGCGTTCAGGATTGCTTGGTTTACATTCGAGAGAATTTCGATCCAAGTTTAGCATTTTTCGTTAATTGTATGTTAGGTTTTTGTAGACGTTGTCTAGTACGCGTAAATGGTAAGTCTTGTTTAGCTTGTACTAAGGAAGTAAAAGGTGATATTATGGTAGAACCTTTATTAAAAGAAAAAGTAATTCGAGATCTTTGGTGCGATGGTCTTTAATTATTAATTTAAAATTAAAAAAATCATTTTCTAAAATATAGAAAAAAAAATTGATGATTTATGAAAATAATTGGATTAATAGGTGGAATGAGCTGGGAATCTTCCCTCGAATATTATCGTATTATTAATGAGAGTGTTAAAAATAAATTAGGTGGATTACACTCTGGTAAGATATTAATGTATTCTGTTGATTTTCAAGAGATTGAAAAGTTCCAAAGTGAAGGTAATTGGGATAAACTTACAGAAATCATGATTAATTGTGCTCAAGTACTTGAAAAAGCGGGAGCAGATATGATCTTAATCTGTACTAATACGATGCATAAAATGGCTGATGCTGTACAAGATAGCGTTAAAATCCCCTTAATACATATCGCAGACACAACCGGTGAGAAAATTAAAGAGATAAACATGAAAAGAATAGGTCTTTTGGGTACAAAATACACGATGGAACAAGATTTCTATAGAGGTAGATTAAAAAAAAAATTTGATATCGATGTAGTAATCCCAGAAGCAGAGGAAAGAGAGATTATAAACGATATTATCTTTAAAGAATTGTGTGTAGGCGAGATTAAAGATGGATCTCGAGAAAAATACAAAAAATACATAGAAGAACTTGTTCAAAAAGGAGCTGAAGGTATAGTTTTAGGTTGTACTGAAATCCCCTTACTCATAAAACAAAACGATGTTTCTGTTCCTATATTTGATACAATGACAATCCACGCGGAATACGCAGTTAATTATGCTATCAATAAAGAATAAATTAACAGCTTACTTTGAGTTTTTTTTATAATAAGTTAATCTTATTTTTTTTTTATTAATTAATTTATTTCAATTTACGATATTTTTCTGGAAGTACAAAATAGTAGAGTAGAGGTAAAAGGAGTTCATATGCTCCTCGACCAAAATCAGTAAGTTCATAACTTACTCGATATGGTTGCGAATTGTGAACTTTACGATTTACTAGTCCTTTTTTTTCTAATAATCTTAATCGATCGGTAAGACTCCTAGAATTAATTTTAGGAAGTACTTTTTTAATCTCGTTGAAATAGGGAGTTTTTAAATGCCTAATTACATAGATAATATCGTAAGTCCATTTTTTGCGAAATAAAATAAAACTTTGTTTTAGGAATTTTAATTCAATATGAATTCTGTCAATATCGTGAACATGGTCTTCCATGTCTCGCTCTAAACCTGTTCTAACTGCTTGACGCATTGCGGGTATCAACGATATCATTTCTTTAAAATTTTCTAAATCTTTGGACATTGTTCTATCATCTTTTTAGATTTAATTAAAATTAAGTATTCTTTCTCAAAAATTTAACTTATTAAGTAGATTATTTTACATTTACCAAGAATCGTAGCTTTCAATTGATTTAATTACATTTCGAATAAAATTCTAAATATTATCTTAATTAAGTATAAAAAATTTCACCTAATAAGTAGGAAGTGTCTTTTTACTTTATTAGTAATGTGGAAATACTATAATTCAAAATAATTGGTGATAATTAAAATGGAAAATGATGAGAAAAAGATATTAGA
Organism: Candidatus Hermodarchaeota archaeon; assembly: GCA_048885945.1. GTDB lineage: Archaea > Asgardarchaeota > Lokiarchaeia > Sigyniarchaeales > SOKP01 > LW40-45. Next base: position 2,019 of record JBHLLE010000660.1, read on the forward strand.
AGAAAATAAAAAAATTTATGAGCGATTTCTTTATGAGTTATATAATGAGGGAAAATTAGATGTCGCTGATGAGATTATGGCAGAGGATTACGAATATCACGATGTAATATTCAAAGATCTACCTTTTCATACTAGTGGCCCAGCAGGAATTAAACAAAGAGTACAACTTTATAAAGCTGGCATTCCTGACTTATATTTTGAATCTGTATTTATGGTTGCTGAAGGTGATAAAGTTGTCTGTTATTGGAAAGGTAAAGGAACTCACACGGGAAGAATCTTTGGAATAAAAGGAACTGGAAACAAACTTGACTTCAAAGGAATTGATATTCTTAGAATTGTCGATGGAAAAATAGTTGAAGGATGGGATTGTTCAGACTTTCTAACGGCTTTTCGTCAAGTTGGAGCGATTAAATTGCCTTGGGAAAAATCGTAATTTAATTTCTGGAATGCTCATTTAAATTTAAATGTAAAAAATTTTTTTTCATCAAATCGCTTTAAAGATTAGGAGACTTTTTACTAAAAAATAATTGCTCCATAACAATTAAATTATTTATATTTAGAAATAGAACTACTAGATTAATATCCGTTGAATTTATAAGTCCATTAATATAGATCTTTTCTATTTTTTATTATTCTTTTATGAATATCTTCTCTTCGTCGTATCCTAGATTTACTAAAAGAGCTTTTAATTTAAAACGATGATCTCCACGTATTTCTACACTATTATTTTCTCGTAATACGCCCCCACTACCAAGTTTCCTTTTGGCAGCTTTTAGAATGTCATCTAGATTCGCGTCTGTATTTCCTTCAAAAGTAATGAGCGTGACAATTTTGCCCCATTTTCTTCGATCGTTTGAAATCGTAATCATTTGCTCGTCTGCGCTGAGATCATCACAGACACAAA
>JBHLLE010000661.1:0-1491 GCA_048885945.1 Candidatus Hermodarchaeota archaeon
AAAGCTCAACGCGTTTATTTTGATAAATGGTTAGCAAAGGAAATAAAAGATAAAACAACATTATGTGTAATAAATCCTGAAGAAGAAATAAAAAGTATAAAGGAAGGATTTACAAATTACGATCAAATTATTAATTTCCCAGATGGTTCTAGTTTAGAAATCAATGCAGAGAGATTTCTGATCGCTGAACCTTTCTTTAATCCAAGAATAATTCATATTGACTACATAGGATTAGATGAAGCAGTAGCAAAGGTTGTAAAATCATGGGATAGGGATAATTGGGAGGAATTGATCGCAACTATTATCTTATCAGGGGGAGGTAGTTTAATTCCAGGTTTAAAGGAAAAATTAAAATTACAACTTGCTAAATATTTCTCTGAAAAAATAAACAATAAAATTAACGTCATTGCTGTTGATGGTAGAGAAAATATGGGATGGGTTGGAGCGTCTATTTTACACTCTAAAAACGAGCTCACAGAGGGGTGGATTTCTAATCCTGAATATAAAGGTTAATAAATTAATAACGAGGTTTTCAATAGATGTCTATAAGTCAAGAAGATAAGTCCATGTTTTTGAGAAATTTTCAGAATAGAGTACTACAAGGAAGAAAATTATTACAGAATTCAAATCATCGATGGGGAGATAAATTATTTACTGATCTATATTTTGAAATCGAAAAGATCGATTGGTTAACAAGTCATAAGAAAAGACAGTTAATCATGATTTTCTCTAATTCGTGGTGGATTTATTTGAATTCTTTAGTCTCTAAAGACGAAATGGGGGAGCATTTTAATCTTATTAAATACATTGACGCATACAATCGATTTTTTTCGTTTTTATCTAAATTAGATGAATTTGACTTATTCTCAATGTTTTGGGAAAATTTATTGAAGAAGTTCATAAAAACAGACAATTTATCTATGAACGGAATAACTAAATTTATCAATTCGTTCTGCGAAAAAGTTAAAAAAAGAGACGATAAGATTAAACTCGCTCAATTACAATTATTGTTAATTTATTTAAGGAAATCAGTTTTTCCTTCAGATTTATTTCGAATTAGTCTAAAAATATTAGGAGAAATTCTCTATAAATTAGAACCAAACAAAAAATCTTTATTATTGTATCTATTTATTGAAAATTTAAATAACGATTTTCAAATAACTCAAAATTCTCAAGATTTTGTAAGTGAGTTAAATAAAATCTTAGTTAATAGATTACCTACTTACCTAAAAGAAGATTTTGCAAATTTAAGGAAAATATCGCTCAACCAACAAAATTTTAAAGAAATTTTAAAAGATCTTGAGAATTTAATATTTTACTTAAATAACATAGGAGAACATTCTTGGATCATTATTATAATTAAAAATATATTCTTAAAAATCAAAGAATATGAGTCATTAGACGCTGCCTTAAGTTATATAAGAAAATTTATCGATTATGCCGTAAATAGAAATCAATTTGAAACTGCGTATAAAATCTACGATTTCTTAG
>JBHLLE010000661.1:1501-2916 GCA_048885945.1 Candidatus Hermodarchaeota archaeon
CATGTATCGCTCAGATTTAGGATACGACAGATTTCTAGTAGAATTATGGAGCGATGCTTGTAAAAAATTTGTTGATATTAAAGAAAAAAAGTATTTATTGCAATCTTTAGATAAATTAAATAATCATCTTAAAACACCTCAAAATTCTGAACAATTATTTCATTACTTTTATTCTTATAATTGCATTTGGCAATTTAAATCTAAGTTTTTAGCCTTAGATATGGGAGATTTTTGGAAAATGATGTTTTATCGTGCGTTATACGAAGAAGAAGATTTCGCACTTGCCGAAAAATTAAAGGACTATTTACCTGAGGATTTAAAATCACTTTTAATTGATCTAAATTCACTATATAATGATGCTAAACAATTTAAGTTAAAAATCTACGGTCTAAACGAAGATTCAACCTCTATCTCCTCTAATGTTTTAATAAATAAAATGATACTACGTATAAATTCAGAGGGTGTTATTACTTTTCGAATAATTTCTAAGGATTTTAAGATAATGGGAGGTAAAATAACTAATGAATGCTGGAACGACACCCAAATCATGAAGATCTATAACGATTTATTTTCTGAAAATCAAGAAAAAGAATATAGTTTTGATTTAATTGATTTTGGTAAATTACTTTTCACATTTTTACCAAAAACTATCAGAAATTTATTTAAAAACCTTAAGGCTCAAGAGATAGATTATTACCCACAAATCTTTTTCATTTTAGATAATATGACCATTCCTTTTGATTTAATTTACGACGATAATTTTTTTATGCTAAAATATTCTTGTGGCTACAAGATAGGTGAACCCCCGCTAGAAGGTTTAATCTTTGAACACGACGATTCTAACGTTGAAACCGTTCAAATCCCAGCTAATTTTAATATACTAATATTTGAGGCTATGAATTCGAGAGGACCAATAAAATGGAACGAAGAAATCAAGAAAAATATGCTTATTTTTCCATTTGTAGAAGGTATAAACGAAATGAATCATACAACAAATTTCTTTAATACTAGATCTGAAATTAACGAAATAACTCTTTTAAATGGATTTAATGCGTCTCGAGATAAAATTCTTGAAAGCCTATCCCAAAAAGATAATCATATTATTCATTTCATTGGTAATATTTTTTATTCAACAAATAGTCCCAAAGATAGTTTTATTCTTACAAACGATAATAACTTGATAACATTCAATGAAATCAAAATTGCCTTAGACAATAATCCTTCCAATATTCAGCCCATCCTAGTATTTGACGCTCAATTTTTTGATATTAAAGGGAATAAACTAAATAACGTTTTGAGAAATTTTGGAGAAATAATTAGTCAATTTAATTACGAAACAATAACAGGAATAATATCGCGTATTTATCCCTTGTTTAGTCTGGACGCTAGAGAAATCCTTACAAATTTCTATATTA
>JBHLLE010000662.1:0-2914 GCA_048885945.1 Candidatus Hermodarchaeota archaeon
TAATTTATCTCCTGATGATAGATTTAAAGAATTAAAGCGAGATTATATTCCTAACCATGAGCAAAGAACTGCTAATATTATCTTAGGTAAAGATATTTTTATTGAATTAAAGGATAATTATGATTTAGAAGATAATCTTGAAAAACCATTTCATAAATTATTTAATATCATTAATACTGCCTTCTCTGAAGAAGAGGAAAAAATTGAAATAGAAAATATTGCTAAATTAATAGCACCAAAAGAATTTGATGATAATCAGATTGGAACTTTAATTAATGGTCCCCTTGATGTTGATAAATTAGATTATATCTTAAGAGAATCATATTTTACTGGAACACCATTCGGAAATATTGATTTACATCGAATTATTAAAGGATATTTAATAGGATCAATTTCAAAAGGAGGAAAAACTATTGAAAATCAATTGATTTTTAATAAAAGAATGTTACCTTCTATACTTCAAATGTATATGGGTAGGCAATTCAATTATTTAACAATTTCATATCACAGAACAGTTAGAATAGCAGAAACAACACTAAAAACCATTATAGATATTATTATGAATGAATTTTTTAAAAATTTCGAAAGTAGTGGAGAAATTGACAAATTATTAAAAAACATTTTCTTTCATTTTAAACTTATGGAAGATAGAGATCTTTTACACTTTATAGAAATTATGATTTCCTTATCTTCTACGGCAAAAAATTTATATTATAAACTTATATCAAGAACATTATATAAATTCTTTATATATCAAGATTCTATATCATTAAAAAAATCCAAATATGACCAAGAATGTAATAGGAGGATGTTATTACATTTACCAACAAATTTTTTGGAATTAATACATAAAGACAAATTGCTACTTGATTTTTGGAATGCTTTAAATGAAGGAGTTAAAGAAATCTTTACAAAATTAAGTGAAATTATTAAGGATTTTAACGAAGATGTTATAATTTTAAATACACTAAACTATCCATTATCAGAGGAACAGCTTCAGACAGATTTAAAAGAAAAATTACGAGATATATATATATTAGATGAAGCTACATCACCCATTGCTGTTTCAATTTTAGAAGATTCAATGGGAATTCAATTAATTAATTTTTTAAAAGAAATTTATAAGTTTAATTCAAAAACTATCTTAGCAACAACACCTTCTTTGACTCGTAAACTAAATAATTCGAGAATTTTTATAGATTCGGATGTTTTAGAGGCATTTATCCATATTATAATTAAATATAATGAGAGAGATTAATATTTGGTTAGGTGAGCAAAAACCTGATATTCAAGGTCTATGGGAACTAACTAAAAATATCTGTCTTAATACCAACACGGCTTATTTTGCATACACAACAGATTTTACATATTGTCCACATTGTCGAAAAATGTTCCGCGGAGGTAGTTTTACTTGTCCCAAATGTGGATCTTCAGATGCAAAAGTTTATTCTCGAATTACGGGTTATTACAGCGAGGTAGACAGATATAATGCGGGAAAGAGAGCAGAATGGGAAGCTCGAAAGCGGGAGAGTTTCTTATTTTAATTTTAATAATAGATTTAAAATGATATGAATAAAAAAATCAAAATTTTTTCACTTTAAAAAATATTTCACAGCAATTATCGCCTTTAATTAAGCATTTTTGAAGTTCTTGCTCTACATCTATTCCCAAAGCATCAAATAATCCTGATCGGAACTCAAAGCAAGCACATTCGAATTTATCTATAGCATTAGCTTTTTTAACATTTTCATATGTATTACATTTTTCAATATGGAGTTGAACCGATAAGTCTGATAAAGATTTAATTTGTCCCGGATAGAAATTAGGGAAATTTAAATATACAACTGCTCCTTCGATACGCATTAATTCATCCATATTTTTTACTTGAGTAATTCCTAGAGTTTTCATCATTCTATACATCATAACCTTGCCCATATCTCGGCTGACTGCTTTATTAAGTTTATTACCCATTTCCCAACCAAAATGACTAACTACTTGCATCTGCCATCTTGCATCGTGAGAAAGCCAATTCTTTCTTATCATATCGAGTTTCTCTTCTTCACTAATAGTAGATAATAATTCAATTATGCTCATATCAGTGGGCTGTTTCTTAAGACTTTTTCTTGCCATTTCAAATCATACTTTTTTTTAGGTTATATTGTGAATTATATTATAATTATTTTTAATCATATCCAGTCGATATTAATTTACTTATCCCAGGGAATTTTATTCCATTCATTTTGATATTTTTCTTTTTTTTCAAATTCTATAACAAAATCAAATTCACTTTTATTATCCCAGTCTTCTGGATTTTTTACTTGAACGATTCTCACTCTATAATTACCCTTCTCTAAGGAAAAAACTAAATCTTTATTATGTTTTAAGGGTAAGGTATAATCCTTAAATTGAGCTCCCGTCGTTAGATCTTCATAATTTATTAAACATAGTCTTTTATTAACTTTTAGTTGGCCTATTATTTCTCGAAAGCCTTTATAATCAGTTAATTTTTTAGAGATTTTTACATTCCAAATCCCTTCTCTACCTGTACGCCATATTAACATCCTTTTTAGCTTCATTTGTGCTATGAAATGATCTAAAAGAATATAATAATCCCAATCTTCACTAATAAAGGATTTATAAGTATCAGGATCAATTAATGCCATCAAGCCAGAATCATCAGTTATTTTAAATTCCATAAAGAATACAATACATTTTATATAATTTGTAAATATATTTTTTTGATTCTTTAAAGATATTTATAAATTAGATTAATATCAACTGGGATTAATTTATATTTATCTCTATGAATATTTAGAGTATAAATAAAATATAATAGGATAATAAAATTTTTGAAAATATGGAAAATTCAGATGGATCTCGTCTTAAAAAATTAATACAACATATAGGATGTTGT
>JBHLLE010000663.1:0-2906 GCA_048885945.1 Candidatus Hermodarchaeota archaeon
ATTTAGCTTGCCAATCAGATTCCTCTAATAGGGCAGTTTCAAATTTAGCAATTTCGCTAAAATCGCTTGAAGTATCATTTTTATCCCACCATTTAACACGCCAGTAATAAACGCTATTACTTTTTAATGATTTACCTGTATAATAGATGTTTATTGTTTTTTCCGATTTTATTTTGCCAGTATCCCATAAATCTCCTTTCTCTGAGATTAAAGTTTGTTTATCTGAAGACATAATAATTTGATAAGCAGATTGAAATTGAGTTCTCTCTTCATGTTCTAAATTCCACGAAAATCGTGGTGTTTGAGTGTCAATTCCAATTGGATTATAAAGATATTCACATAATAAATTCGTTGGAGGTTTAATCATAGTAAAAAAAAATGTTTTTTTAGAATTTATAGATTTAATCTTTGATTAATTATTAGAATAATGAATAAAAAATAGAAGTTAAAAAATTTTTAGTATTAAATTGGAGCTATTCCAAATTTCTTATTAGTAGGTTTTCCTAATCCGAAATAATTTCTTGTGATAAATGCTGTAGTCATGGCTTCAAAGGGATTGGTTGAGCAAATAATTGGATCTTCAAATAAAATTTCAAGAAGTTTCTCATCATTCACAGTGTCAGAGTCAAAAAGTTGTTTTAATCGTATTTCAGCATATTCTTGCCTTTTTTTTGAATAATTCTTATCGATTAAATATTTTTGAAGGGAATTAAATAGGAAAGTATTAGATGTTACTATAAAATTTTTAATATCTTTACGGTCATATTCAGTCGGTAAATTTTCAAGCCTAATGATTTTTGAATTATCTGAAATTAATCGATTATTACTTGTAGTACAAAATGAATTGATTATAAATTGATGTGCTGCTTCAGAAATCTTATATCGTTGAAAAATTATTCTTGATTTTATAGATGTGGGTATTGAAACTTTTCCTTTTACATTAGTTTTTACAAAATTAAATGTTGTCGAAAGATTATTAGAATTATATCCCGCAGGAAGATTTAATAAAGCTCCTAATCTTAAGGAAAAAATATTTGGTTTTTCGGGCATTTTTAATAATGAAAAATACATACAAGGTTCAAAGATTTTTGAAAAATTAAAATTCTGAGCTAATATTACTAAATTTGATTTTTTTATACCTAAAGATGTACTTTCAAAAATATATGAATTAAATATTGGATTATGTATATTTTCAGGGATAAATCTCCCATAAATTAGATCAAAAAAGCAATTTTGTAAAACAATATCATCATAAGAAATAGATGGTAATGCGTCGCTAATTCCTTTCATTTCGTGTTTAAGGTAAGTAGGAATGAAATTTTTATAAGAATCAGCAATATTTATGAGTTTTTCATATGAATTTGACTGAATAAAGCAGGTAGAAGCAAATTCCTCAATGATTCTCTTCATATGAATAATTTGCTTGGCTAGAAATTGACCTTGAAGTACTCCTAAAATATATTGACTTGGAGAGTAGACTTCGAGATATTTTTGACCATTAGTTTCTCTCCAGATAGCATAACTCATCTCGCTATCCTTTTCAGCTTCAGCAGTTTTCTTAATATCCATTTTATTAAATTATGCTTGTTCTAAGAGTGATGAAATGTAATCCCATTTCTTATTAATTCGTTCCGCAGTTCTCAAACGATTAAAAATCTTATATTCAAATGCTCCTATTAAGTTATAATACCCTTTTACTTGCTCATACACTTCAAAGTTTTCGAATTTTGTTTTATATTCGTCCGTCTTTTCAAATAGCATTTTATTAAGTTCAGAGAGCTCTTCTTCGTGTATTAAAATGTTTTTTAAGTCTTCCGAAAACATGTTTACCCAGAAATTTGCCATTTCCATTGAGTATAGAAGTCCAGAGGAGCCAAAAGGATTGACAAAAGCAGCACTATCTCCGATAAGCACTACACCAGGAATTGGAACATAATTTTCTACCATTTTCGCATTTGGAAGCCAGGTTAATTCTTCATAATCAATTTTTGCTCCTTTGAAAAACACATTATAACCAGGATAAGTTATTTTGATTTCATCCCATACTTTCATAATTTCGTCATCGCTGGGAATTGTTACAGTCTTCATGCTTCGAGCTTGTGCCATACGCAACATTAAACCCACTTCAGCTCTTCTATTTGCTAGAGGAAAGAAATAAGCTACGCATTGAGGGAATCGTGGTGAGTAATCCAAATCTCCATTTCCTATAAAATAGAACTGAAGATCAGGACTCTCTTTGATATCAAAATTTGCTTCACTAATTAAACATTTTACAATAGGACAGATGATTTCCTCATCATAAGGTATACCATATTTCCTCCCGAGAACTGCCGAATAACCACTACAATCTAAAATCACATTACCATGTAAATCTTTAATATCTCCGTTTTCATCCTTATATTTAACTCCTATACAGGCACTTTCTTTTTCAATTGGTTCGATTACTTCACTTTTTAAGAGTAATTTCACTCCTAACTCTTGAGCAACCTCAACAAATCGATTAATAAATTCCCGCCATTCAAAAAAATAGTGAGGATATTCTCGAAAGGTGGTCGTAGTCTGAAGATCTCCTGGAGAATGCCAGATTCTCCCCCCATTTGATCTTAAACCAATTGAAGGTAAATAATCTTTTCCAAGAATGTCGTCGACTATTTTCCCATGGCCCATTCCCTCACCACGAGGCTTAGGACCCGCAATCTCTCCCTTTTCCAGAATTACAGCACTATATCCATTTCTTGCTGCCACTATTCCAGCAGTTAAACCTGCAGGTCCCGCACCTACAATTATAAAATTATAAAAACTATTAGAATTTTCAGATTCAGACATGGTTAATTAGTAATAATCAAGAAAAGTAAAATTTAATTAATTTATTATTATCATCCTTTTTATTAAAATCTCTAAGGTTT
>JBHLLE010000664.1:0-2900 GCA_048885945.1 Candidatus Hermodarchaeota archaeon
CAAAATTAAGTTTTTTATGGTTACCTTTAACCATATTATTTGGGATGTATCTTGGAGCAGAACTTTTAATGCCAAACAGAAAAAAACATATATTAATAATATACGGTATTTTAGGAGCTATATTTGAGTTATTTATTTTCTTAGATCCAAATTCTTTCTCGTATATTTATCCTAGAACTTCGGGTGAGGATTTAATTGATGATAGTATCACTATCACTTCTCCTGCGGGTATTATAATGTTGATATTTGTCTTATCGGCATTAATATTTCTCGCAATTGGATTCTTAATTCAAGCAATAAAATCAACTGGAACAACTAGAAGAGATTTTTTACTTCTATCGCTTGGAATGTTTCTATATATAATATTTGGAGGATTAGATGGTTTAACAACACCTGGTATCGCACTAATCTTTGTTAGGATTCCCGAAATTGTGGGATTTTGGTTAATGTATTTCGGTTTAATAGAAAAATCTTAATTTTCTTTTTTTTTTTAGATTTAGTCTTAAAGGTTTAAATTATTAAAAATCGGACTAAAAAAATTTAATAACTTAACTTGTTCTTTTTTGAAATAATAATACAAACTTGTGTTTAATACTCACATTTAAATACGAGTAATGTTATTATATTTTTAATAACATTAATAAGATTACTAATATTAAACCTATTAAAAATATTACAAATTATTTATCAGGGTTGATTATAAAAAATGTGTTATTTTGAGGTTTACCGGAAGAAAGATGCTTACGATTTAAAAAAAGAAGTTCCTTTAGAAGAAATTCCTCCTATAGAGGAACCAGTAATTGAAGCCGAAAAATAAAATAAAGCTAATTTTTATTTCTTTTTTCTTTTTTAAAAACTCTTTAAGAATTTAAATCTATAATTATCAAGTTTATTATTAATTAAAAAAAAACTGATCTAAATAGTTCTTTTTTTAATTAAATCAAATTCTTCTATTTACCAAGTAATCTTAATTTTTTAAATTAATAGATTTGTTATATTTATATTTTGAATTTGATTATAATTCTGTAATCTTATTTTTACATTTTAATAATAAATAATAATAGGAAAATGAAAGAAAGTGGCCAATTATTAACTGAAAGAGATCAAGGCAAGCTCGAGAGGAAATTAATCAATGAATTCATAAAAGAAAAGAATCTATCTAAATATGATAAAGAAACATTGAGAAAATTAAAAGTAATTTTAAAATTAAATTACAATTTTTATAAAGGGGAGTTTTATAGTTATTTAATGGAGAACCAAGCTTCTTTGAATAATTTTATTAACAAATTAGATAAAATTAGTAAGGAAGTTGTAAATTCGGCAATTCAAGACATTAAATTTATCAACACACATAGTTTTATAGAAATACTTAAAGCTCTATTAAAAAAAAAAAATGAAATAATGAATTACTTAAAAATAATGAAGTCATTTACACATCTTAAACTGCATGAAAATCTCTATGAACAATCCGTTTTTTATTATAAGCATGGTTTAACCTATTTGTCCGATGAAGTATTAAAATTCTTAAATGATAAGGATTTTCTTGATTGTGGTGCATATGTTGGTGATTCAGCATTAATTTTTGAAAAATTTTATAATCCAAATAAAATATATTCATTCGAACCTGACGATGAGAATTATAATTTTCTTTTGAATACGATTAAATTAAATAATTTAAAGAAAATTATCCCAGTTAAATTAGGTGTTGGTGCAAAAGATAGTACTAAAAATTTTTTACATTGTACAGGAGCATCCCACATAACTGATGATGATAGTGAAATAAATATTAATATTACTTCAATCGATAATTTTATTTCTGATAAGGATGTAGATGTTGGTTTAATTAAAATTGATGTAGAAGGTTATGAATTGGAAGCCATAGAAGGTGCAAAAAAGACAATTCGGAAATTTAAACCTGTCTTATTAATATCCATATATCATAATGCGGAGCAATTTATTAATACAATGAGTTATATTAAAAAATTAGTTCCTGAATATGAAATCATTATAAGACATTTAGAAGATCTTCTTCCTGTTTCTGAAACTATGTTGATTGCTTGGCAAAATACTGAAATATAAGAACTTAAATTTTTTCTTTTTGTATTTTAAAAGCAAATAAAATTAAGAAAAAGAATTAAATTCGTGTCTAAATCCACAAAATTTTTATTCAAACGATCATTTATACAAATAGATACAAATAGAATTAAACTTAAATAACAGTAGTCTCATTATTATTTTATATAAAATTAGAGTATTTGCTTTTATTAAATTTTAAACTTTTTATTGTGTGATTTCATAAATGGCCGCACCAAAATCTACATCAAAAACGACTATGGAGAGTTGTGAAAAGTGCGGTTCCATGATGTATCCAAGATTGCTTGCAGTAAAAAATTCCAAGGCTTTTATTAAAATTCTTCAATGCAAAGTTTGTCGTCATTGGGTAAAAATCAAGTAATTTTGATTAATTTACTTTCACAATTTTTTTGAAATATTTTAAGAATTCGTTGATTATATTATAATATACTAAATTTCATTAAAATAAAACACTATAGTTCTTATTTTTAAATATAGGTGTGGTTCGGATCCGAACTATCCACAACATTTTAATACTAGGATTAATTATTTGTGTCCAAATTACTATATATTTTGTGAAAATTATATGACAAATATAAAATTAGAAAAAAAAGATAGGGAAAAGATTCAACAAATTATTAACGATATTACTCAAACCTTTAAGTATTATTCTAATAATTTGAAATCTTTTGGAAGTTATTACAAATTTACTCAGATAGCTTTCTCAGAAGGTAAAATTAGTGAGAAAAATAAACATCTTATGTTGATTGGAATGGCCTTATTAGCAGATTGTCAACCTTGTATGACTTTCCATACTGGAGAATGTT
>JBHLLE010000665.1:0-2895 GCA_048885945.1 Candidatus Hermodarchaeota archaeon
TCGACTTTTAGGTAATAATTTGAGAAGGTATTTTGATTAAAAATATTATTATAATAAGATTAAAACGATTCTATCTCTTATCTACTACTCTTTTTCAAATACAATTTTTTCAACCGTTTTGTTTATAATATCTAACTCACTTTTAAGATGTATTTTAACTTTCTCTGAATTAATTTTAGGTTTTTTTATCAGTTGCTTTTGAATAATTTCTTCACATTTAATTGCTTGCGACGCTAATTTTTTACAAATATTATTATTTTTTTCGTAAAGAGGTATTGGGAAGGAGAAGGGTCTTTTATGAATGTGGCGAGAGCTCTTAATTAACTTAATATTCTTTGAAAGCACTGGAGAATTTAAGATTGCAGATAAATAATAAGCTTCTTCCATTAAGTCAGTGGAAAAATAATAATTCTCTGATCCTATAATAATTTTGTTCTCTTTATTTTGAATCACTGCGGCTTTAAGGTTAGAACCGCTAGCATTATAGATTACTATATAATTTCTATTTTCGTGTTGTTTGGTTAATTTATTCCAATAATTTAGATTAGCAAATAATGTATTTATATTGCTGGTAGTCTTTTTCTTTTCTTGATATATCTTATTCATTTCATTATAAAATTGAAGTGATTTAGGAAATTTTTCAAGATAAAGGATATTAAACTTAAAATTTTCTTTATTTATCGGTAAAAATACAGTTCTTAGCTTTTTCAATAGAAAAGGAACTAGATCTTTATTTAAAAAAGTAAAATAACAGAACGGATTATCGATTTCTTTATTTTGGAATTCGTAAAACCAATTTTTTTTTGCTCTTTTAAGAATGTCTGGATCAGTTGAAATAGCTAAATTTTTTCCATTTCTTTCGTTTATTGTAAAGAATGTTAATGTTCTTGGTACTAAAGTTGCCCCCTGAAAAAATTTATCTTTATATGGGCTATTTGAGACTTTATCTAATATTTTTAATTGACGAAGAGGAAGTATTAGTTTCACTCCATTTTGTGCAATCTTTGGACTTGAAAAATAAATTTCCTCTTCAATCTCCAATCGTTCGTTAAATATCTTACCTAATATTGGAAATTTCTCTTGTATACTTATTTTATTCTTAATACCAATGTATTCTGCTTTTAAACATATGTAATGAATATTAAATAAAGTATTTTGAGGAAAATCCCAAATCTCCATGTTTTTAAAAATTGAGAAAGTTCTAAATTTAGAGCAATGATCTCCATTTAAAACGCTTTTGGTGATAACAAAACTAATAATTCCTCCTAGTTTTAAAAATTTAAGGGGAATTTGATAAAAAAATAATGTTGCTAATTCAATATGTGTTATATATTGGCTTGCTGGTTTAATACTTAACGATTTCGCCAAATTTCGTATTTTAGATTGATAATTTTTGTTAAAAATATCTTTATATGTTAGCCATGGAGGATTTCCAATTACTAAATCAAACGAATTGTATAAATTGTTAAGATTAATTCCTGGATCAAAATTTTCTAAAAATAGCGAGTCAATAAGAAAAATGTTAATTGATGGCATATTATCTTTATTAAAGTTAAAGTTTTCAAGAAGGATTAGTATGAGATTTACCTTAGCAGTAATTACGGCTAATGGATTAATATCAAAGCCAAAAATATTATTAATTGCTTCTAATTTTGCTCCATTGGTTATTTCAGAACTAATTATTTCAATCGTAATCGTCAATAGAAAGTTTCCTGAACCACAGCTAGGATCTAAAACTTTATCTCCTATGATATAATGATTCTTAATCATCTTATGAACCAAAGTCACAGGTGTGTAGAATTCACCGCTTTTATGTCTAGTACTAGGTAAAAAAAGTTGTTGATATATATCAAAGAATAAATCTTCTAACGCAAAATCTGCTGAAGATGTTAAAGAAAGAATTTTATCAAACATATTTTTACTAAGATAAGTCCAATAGAAATAACTATTTTCGTCCATATCTAAAAACTCTAAACTATCAGACTTCCATATATTATATATTTGATCAGATTTATCTATTTGAGTTTTATATAATCTGATAATAATAATAGCTTTTAATAATAGTGCGAAATACGAGTGTTTGATAAATAATTCTTCATTTACATATCCTTTCCCGTAAATTTCTTCAAAACACGATTTCCAGCTATCGTAATTTCTAACAAATTCGTTTTTTTTAGAATTATTAGCCATTTTTTTAAGATAAGTAATTGTATCGTTGAAGAATTGTGATTTTAATCCAAAAATTCGTTCAATATCTCTACTATTTATTATTTTTTCAGCCATTATCTAATAATTATGCAGAGTGCATTACATTCTTTAACTATAATCTAGAAAAATAGTTTAATAATACTAATTATTAAGATGTTAAAAATTAGAAATTGATTTTTTGAGATTAATTGAATCATCTCATAAAGGAGGGCAACATTGCGCTAAAAATTTCGGCGATCTTTCTTAACTTTTGCCTTTCTTTAATTATAGTAACAATTAACACTGACTGTGATATTTCTTCTCTATCTAACGATCCTCCAGAGTAAATCGCTCTGTCTGTGTTAAAAACCAAAAGATATCTTACGTTCGGATTATTAATTACACTTATTCCTGGCGTGTTGGTTAAATCATCGTAAAGTTTTTGAGATTTTTTATCTAAGAACCTTCTATCTCTTGTGATTACCAAAATAGGAATTCCTTTTTGAGCGATTTTTTTCAATTCAATAATGTAAAACTCGTCAATTTTTGGAGTAACAATGTTTAACTGGTCTTCAGTTGAATTTATAAATTCAATTAAGGTATTGTTTAAATATTCTTTATTTTCATCGCTTCCAGAAGCCTCTAATTCAATATTTCCTACAAGTGCTAAAAGTTTCTGTTCAAAATCCTCGATTTGAGCTTTTAATC
>JBHLLE010000666.1:0-1508 GCA_048885945.1 Candidatus Hermodarchaeota archaeon
CAAAAGTAGATTGAGCTTCTGTTTTTTCCATTATGATTAATCAAATAAAAATTTCTTTTTATCTATTAATATTATATATTATAATAAAATGGATGCTAATAAGACCTCATTATTTGAAATTCCTAACTTAATGAAAGGGACTTTCATCTCGAGACCTAACAGATTTATCGGGGAAATACGATTCAATGAACTTGTGGAAATAGCACATATTCATGATCCTGGAAGATTAAAAGAATTACTTATTGATGGTGCCGAGGTTTTATTTACTCATTCTAATGGAAAATTGAAGTATTATATTAAAGCCGTTAAATTTAATGATGAATGGGTTCTTATAGACACCGCTTTGCACTCAAAAATTGCTCAAGAAGTCTTTAAACTATTACCTGAATTCTCAAATGTTAAAGAAATGCGGAGAGAAGTAAAGGTTGGTAATAGTAGAATAGATTTTCTCCTCGATGGTGTGCCATTAGAAGTTAAAGGAGTGACTTTAGTAAAGGATAACATCGCACTATTCCCGGATGCTCCAACGGAACGGGGTGCTAGACATGTAAGAGAAATTATTGAACATAATGGAATTATATTTTTTTTAATATTTCGTAGAGTTAAAGGTTTCGCTCCAAATATAGAGATGGATCCTAAATTCTCCAAAAATTTAAGTGAAGCAAGGAGCAAGGGCATTAAAATTATTACTGTTCGAATTGAATTTGATGGTAAAATGATTTCATATTGCAATAAAATCCCATTGCTGGATTTTTAAATTTCTTTTGGGATTATTTTTTATCATTCCTCTTTAGTTTTGGAAAGAACATTGGTACATTTTTCTTATAATCAGTATAATCATTCCCAAATTCCTTAATTAACTCTTTTTCTTCCTTCCAACACAACATAATGTTAATCAATATAATTAACGGTGTTGATATAAGAGAATAAAGGGAAGATAAAAAGAATGTTATTCCAATATGGGATAAGACTCCACCAAAATATTGAGGATGTCTTATAGTAGAATATACACCTGATGTAACGACTTTCTCTGCTTTATGAGTTTCCGAAACTTTTAAAGTAGTCCCCTTTACTCCCACAATTCCAAACCATATTCCCAATATTATAAAAGGGATGAATAAAATAAGATGAAAAAGTGGAATAGAGATGTTCAATAACGGGATTACAAATAAAGTTAAATTTAAAAACGGAATTGTGAATCTTGGTTGAGGAGAAATCCAAATACCAAACCAAAACAGAAAATAACTCCAACCAGATATCATTCCTAAAATTTTACCGATATTAAGGCCTTTATCCTTTCCGTACTTACTTTCTAGCCTGATATGTTCAACTGATAAAAAGAGCAACGGTATATCTAATACCATTCCCGCCAAAGATATAAAAAACCAGATACTCATTTTCAAAACAAAATATGAAATTTATAAAAAATAAATATGAACTTATGAAAAATAAATATAAGTCACAATTATTTTTACATAATTAGAATAAATAATTTTTTAATAATTATT
>JBHLLE010000666.1:1518-2894 GCA_048885945.1 Candidatus Hermodarchaeota archaeon
AGATAAATTAAAGCTTGATGATGTAGATAAGCAGATCATTTCACTCGTCCAAGAGGATCCTAACCTTACTCATACAGAGATTGCCACAAAAATCAATAGATCACAACCAACTGTAGGGATGAGAATCAAAAAGCTGGAAAAAAATGGCATTTTACAATTCCAACCAGGAATTAATTTTAAGAAAGTAGATTTACACTTAGCTACGGTTGAAATAAAAACCAAGAATCCAGATGAGATAATGGACATGGCTAAACATTGTCCGTTTATGCTTAACGCTTTTCGTCTCAGCGGTGAACATAATGTCTGTATATTGCTGGCTAGCTCTAAACTCCAAAAATTAGACAATATAGTCAATTACCATTTTAGAAACAATCCTGAGATAACGAATGCCTCGATGGAAGTCGTAATTGATATAGCAAAAGATTTTATATTACCAATCGATTTTGATTCTGAAGATCATAACCCAACCCAAGAAGAGGGATGTGGGGATGCTTGTAAATTCAAGATTGCGAAAGCAAAAGGTCTAACCGAAGCAATTGAAAAATAATTTTATTTTTTTACTATAATTGATTTTTAAAAATTTAAAAAAAAGAATTTATTCTTGTTCTTTTTGACTGAATTTGAATTTTGGTAGATCTTCTGCCATATTACATCCAGGACCGCAATATCTTCCATCGAAATTCTCAATCTGAAAATCTATCGGCACTACAAAATCATGGATGCTCTCTATTAGAATATTTGTCTTGACATTAATTACATTTTTATCCCGGCGGAAGCATAAATCAACAAGTTTTTCAATGGTTTGTAAATCTGAAGCGGAAATGAAACATAGCACATTAAATTCTCCTGAAATTTTGAATGCATGATTTATAAAAGGGCAATTTTCAATTTTTTTAACAATATCGTCAACATCTTTAGTGGAAATATAAACTATTGCTACTTTTATATCTACTTTTTTAACATTAAATCCTACTTGTTTAGTCAAAAGATTTTTTCTTTCTAATTTAATGATACGGGCACCCACAGCAGGTTGAGACTTATCGATCTCTTTAGCAATATCACTATGGGTTATGTCTGGATTTTTTTCAATCATTTCGATGATTTTTTTATCATCATCATCAATTGACAATAATTCATTAAAACTTTTTTTTTTCATATCCATACAAAAAACAACCTCACATTAATTTAAACTTGTTTTTAATAGATTTAAATCTTTATAAAGAATAGAGTTATGCGAAATAGCATTATTTTCTATATATTTTCTATTTTATAAGGATTTATTTTTTTTATACAATAGCTACGAGAGTTATCATCCATTATAAAATATCGATATAAACGTTGAAGATGATGACAATAATAGCGAATCCAACCAAACC
>JBHLLE010000667.1:0-397 GCA_048885945.1 Candidatus Hermodarchaeota archaeon
CAATTTATTTTTTTCTCTAGAATTCTTTTCTAAAATCCGAAAATATATCCTATTGTTATCTATCCAGATTTTATCAACTAAGAAATTTAAGTCTCCGTTTTTTCCTCTGCTATAAACTTGAAATGATAACGATTCTTCCATTATATACTCTGTAGTATTATCTAGAAAAAACAATTTAAAGTATATCCAAAAAATATAAAAGGATAAATTAAAAAACTTAAAATCTTGGTAAAATAGTAATTAATATCTACGAAAAATTCCTTTTTTTATTAAGGTCTATAAACCAGAAATTGATATAAATGACAGACTTGTTGATATGTGGAATAGACGAGGCGGGTAGAATATAATTCAGTTCGAATTATGTGCTAAAAGGCCCAGTCATAGGTCCACTGGTAAT
>JBHLLE010000667.1:407-2893 GCA_048885945.1 Candidatus Hermodarchaeota archaeon
ACGAATACTCCTTCGAGACAGAATAGCATCCATAGCGTCCATTTTGCATTCTCCCTTAGAATCAGAATTATCCTTCTTAACCAAAATCGGAGTAAAAGACTCTAAAAAATTATCTGCTAAAAAGCGATGTGAAGTTTCTGAAAAAATTAAGAACGCTTGTCAATCCTATGAGGTTGTTATAGTTTCAGCTAAAGAAATTGATAATAGAGAAAAAAAGAGAATTACCATGAACAGATTAGAAGAAATAAAAATGGCAGAAATTATAAATAAATTAAAACCTGACAAGATTTATTTAGATGCGGCAGATGTGAATGAAAAACGATTTGGTCAATCTATTAAGAAATTATTAGATTATAGCCCAAATAAAATAATTTCAAAACATAAGGGCGACGATTTATTTCCCATAGTCTCGGCAGCGTCAATTATTGCTAAAGACAAAAGAGATTTAATCGTAAAAGAATTAAATAAAAAATACGGTACTTTTGGTTCAGGTTATCCTTCAGACAAAAGAACAACAGAATTTATAAAAGACTGGGTTAAAGAGCATAAAAGCGTTCCCGAGTTTGTTCGAAAATCATGGGAAACAACTAAAAAGATCGTGGATACTGAAATAGGAACAAAAAAAATTACTGACTTTTTTAACTAGTACCTTTTTTAATGAGTAGAATAATATGATTTGCTGCGTATTTATGGATATTTATGCTTTCTAGTATTTTATATCCTACCTTTTCTATTATATCTTTTTCTTGCTGGTACACTTTTTCTGTTTTGGAAACACTATCTATAGATTGAGATTTAATTGCCAACGCGATCGTTCCCTCATTCTTTAAATAATATTTGGAGTTTGCTATTGCGATCTCCGCTTGATTTGGTTGAGCTACATCTTGATATATTAGATCAATTTCGTTGAAAACAGAGTTCGCATAATTCTCCGGAAACCTAGCATCTCCTAAAATGGGGATAATATTTTTCCTTTTCGAGGTGTTTTGAATTAATTGTCTTATACTTCGTTCTGCAAATTCAACTCCATATATTGTACCGTTGTTTATTACATCAGAAAGATGTGAAATAGTTGTACCCGATCCCGCTCCTAGATATAAACAATTTAAATTGGGAGAGAAGATATCGTTGCTAGGATTTGCCATGATTAAAGCAGCTATTTTACTCCTATAAGGATCCCATTCTCTATATTCAATTCCTTTGTATTCTATAAGACGTTCTCCGTACACATTTAAACCAGGAGTAAGGTTTTTAGTAAATAGTTTTCCTTTTTCAATAGGTCCTGAAATATATACGTTTTTAAATCTAGGATGCTGTCTTATATCTAATTTACTCAATTATCTCTATCCTTCGCTATTTATCTTTATATTATAATGGTTGTTAGTAATTCTAATCTAAAAACTTTTTTATTTTAATAATCTAAATCTTCTCTTTATTTACTTTGAATCGATTTTTGGATTCCTTCCCATAGTCCTGTTAAATACATAACTCCTAACGCTCGATCGTACAATCCGTATCCGGGTCTTCCTTTTTCACCCCAGATCATTCTTCCATGGTCAGGACGAATGGCTCCATCAAAACCAATTTCTACTAAAGTCTTCATCACTTCGTACATATTAACATCTCCAAATTCAGTTGGATGTTCCACTTCGTGAAAACTATACTCTCCTGTGCGTTTAATATTGCGTAAATGTAAGAATGGAATGCGTCCCATAGCCCCATACTTACGAATAGATTTCACCAAATCCATTTTTGAATTAGGTCCAAATGACCCTACACAAAACGTTATACCGTTTGATGGACTATCCACGATTTTAACAAATCGATCTAACGCAGCTTCGTCAACAATTATTCGGGGAAGACCAAAAATTGACCATGGAGGATCGTCTGGATGAATACCCATCTTAACGCCAGACTCTTCTGCTACTGGAACTACTTTTTTTAGGAAATATTCTAAGTTTGCCCATAATTGCTTATCGTCCACTTCAGAATATGCGTCTAAAAGGGATTTTAATTGTTGTTTTGTGTAATTGGTTGCCCATCCAGGAAGGTCTAGAGATTCCTCTCTTAAGTCTATTTTTTTCAGCTGATCGTGGTCGTAAGATAGACTATTTGATCCATCGCTATGTTCCATTGCCAAATCGGAACGAGTCCAATCGAAAACAGGCATAAAATTATAAGTCAATATCTTAATGCCAAGAGAACCCATGTTTCGAACGCTTTGACAATAATTCTCTATTAAGGTATCCCGATTTGGTCTACCTAATTTAATATCCTCGTGAACTGGAATGCTTTCAATAACAGAAAAATTTAATCCTACGGCTTTAATCTTGTTTTGGAGTAGAGTTAACTTTTCTAATGACCATATTTCCCCGATAGGAATGTCGTATAAAGCAGAAACTATTCCAGTTACTCTAGGAATCTGTTTAATATAGTTAAGAGGTATTGGATCCTTATCTCCATACCATCTAAAGGTAAATTCTATT
>JBHLLE010000668.1:0-2888 GCA_048885945.1 Candidatus Hermodarchaeota archaeon
TAACTCATCTCTACTAGTATATTATTTAATAATTTTTTATGAATAAATATTCATTATTCCTTAATAATATAGAAAATTTAATCCTTAAAAAGTGTATCTATAATAAATTGTAAAATATAAAATATAATTTTACTTGATTAAATCCATGACAGAAGCCTTATACATGAATGATTCATACTTGAAAAAATGGAACGCAAAGGTTATTAGTGTTAAAGAAAACAAATACATTAAGTTAGATAAAACTGCCTTTTACCCTAAAGGAGGAGGTCAACCTCACGATGAAGGTTATATGATTAAAAATGGTGAAAAATTTAAAGTGCTCTATGTTGGTAAGTTTTCAGGACAAATTAGCCACGAGATTGATAAGGCAGGTTTAAAAGAGGGTGATAGGGTCTCGTGTGAACTTGATTGGGAGAGAAGATATACATTCATGAGACATCACACTGCTTCTCATTTAATATCAAGCATTTTATATAAAAGAGCAGGAGCTAAAATAACCGGCAACCAATTAGGTCTAAAGCAAACGAGGATAGATTTTTCGATGAAAGATTACGCTCCTGAAAAGTTAAAAGAATATGTTGAGGAAGCAAATAGAATAATTCAAAAAAATTTACCTATAACAATTGATTATATGTCTAGAGACGATGTTCTTAATAGACCAGAACTGGCTAGATTAGCAATTGGATTGCCTTCAAATATTAAAAAATTACGGATCATAAAAATAGGAGATATTGACGAACAAGTAGATGGAGGAACTCATGTTAAACATTTGGAAGAAATAGGTAACATTGAAGTAGTTAAAACAGTAAATAAAGGTAAAAATAATAGGAGAATGTATGTTATCCTCAAGAAATAGGATTGAGTTTTAATACGATTTTAATTTCTATGGTACTTTTTTATAGAATTTAAATTAAATTCTATTTAAATTATAATTTTAAATACTAGAATAATGTCTGAAAATAAAAAAGATACTATAAAGTCACATGGATTTTTAGAGATTAATTCTTATAGTATAGCTTTAATGATGGGGTATAGCTTTTGGATTAAAGTTGGTTTAAATCTTTTGGTTTAAATCTGGGGTATAGCTTTAATGGTTTAATGATGTTACCTGGTCATCGCGAAGATGAAGCTCTGATTACGATGTATATAGAATCAGAGAAACAACGCAAAAAAGACATTAATTTTTTAAAGGCAGTAATTAGAGCCATGAAAAAAAAAGAATTTTCTTCTTATGATAATTTTACATTATGGATATTCGATTTTAACAGGGCTATTATTAGCATCAACAATTTACTTTTTAAAATATAATCTTAACGAAGAACCGGGAGCTTTCATGTTAGTTATGGGAAGTTATTTAATTGTAAGTCTCTTAACTATACCTATTTGGATTAAAGTCGCTCATAGAGTAAATAATAACAAAAAAATGATAACCATAGGTTCAATTGTCATGGCATTAATGACATTATTGATTTTGTTTGTCAATTCTCTATTAACGTTAATAATTGTTGCTGGATTGATAGGGTTAGGTGGAGGAATCTTTTTTGTAATGCAGGATGTTATAAATGCTGATGTTATTGATGAAGCTATTATTTTAGATGATGAACGGCGGGAAGGAATGTATTGTGGAATTAAATTCTTCATAGGACGCTTTTCAGGAGTTGTAGTATACGTTTCCCTCGCAGTTGCCCATCTTCTAACTGGTTTTAATCCCGCATCTAAAAATCAAACACCGCTCGCACTACTAGGAATAAGAATCCATATGGCTTTAATTCCCGCAATTGGATTATTAGTCGGTGCTATAATATTTTGGAAATGGTATGATTTAACCTCTGAAAAAATGAATGAAATTCAAACAAAGCTCAAAACATTAAAATATTAAAAAATTAATTTTTTCTCATTTATTTTTATTTTAAAATAAGATTAATTTTCCGAAAGATATATAAAAAACTTTTCTATTATTTTATACATTAAATAAGATAAATTTAATCTCAAAATAACAAAAAAGGGGAATTAAATGTATCAAACCATACCATTATTTAGGATTCTTCAAGTTTTTGTACTTCAATTAGGAATGGGAATTTTCTTTTTAATTTTAGGTATACTAATATTAAGAAGAAAGAAAGGGCGAATAAATGTAATCTTTAGTGGTTTTTTCATAAGCACCTTTATAGGAGTTTTATTAAACGTTATCTACGCTACTCTAACAGATGTAAACGCTATTCGTGTCTTAAACTTTTGGACTTATTTTTTTGGCACTTTTGCTATGATATTTCTAATGGTTTTCAACCTCATAGTCTATAAATCTGAAAAAATTATAGATAGCCAAAAACAATTAACTATAATAATAATTTTCGGCGTGTTGCTTCTTTTATCAGTCTTTATTCCTGATAGTATTATAATTAGAAAAGAAAATAATTATGTACCTCAATGGAGCATATTCTATGTACTTTACTATGTCATAATCACTATGGCTATTGCAATAATTCCAGCGATATTTTATGCAATCAAGATATATCAAAAAATGGAAAGTCCGGAAATTAAAAAAAAATGGACTTTCTATGTCATTGGTGTTTTGATGTTTTATACATGGTGGCTCGGTATAAGTTTTATTAATGTTATAAATGACCCAACAATTAGACTTATATGGAATATTATTTCATTATCGTTATTTCTCTGTGCTTATTTTATGTATTATGGCGTAGGAAGGCAAATACGAGAAAAATAAATCTTTAAACTTTTCTTTTTAATCTTTATCTTTAATATAACTAAAAAAATTGAACTTAGACCTATTATCTTAAGATTATTTTATTATTTAATTTTTTATTAATATAATTTTTAATTTTTAATTGCATTTTAAACTAAATATGAAAGTTGCTATAATAGGATCA
>JBHLLE010000669.1:0-2878 GCA_048885945.1 Candidatus Hermodarchaeota archaeon
ACGAAAAAATTATGATTGGAACATTAAGATCTTAAATAAGATAAAAAAAATATTTAATATCTTTTTTCTAATAAATCCTACTTACGCAATAAGCAATTCATCAAATAACTTTCCTTTATGGATTTTTTATATGATTCATTATTTTGGATTTATTCATCATTACAACCTTCAGCTTTCTGTAAATTCAATTTTATATAGATTTCTTCTTGTTTATTTCTCTGGTCTGATCTTATGGATCTATAGACCTGACCTAAGTAGTTCATCGCGTCTCTCTTTCCATCACTTATATTTTGAAATAATTCTTCTTTACTAAAACCACCAGAGATGGTTAAAGCGGTTTGAAAAGATTGCTCAGGCTCAAGCGTTTTAAATTCAATCTGTAAAGCTGATAAAATTTCTCCGGGTTCAGGATATATGGTATTTGATAAATTGAGATTTTCATTATCAATTTTAAAATCTTTAGTCAGACTAGATTCATAATGTGTTGGTTTGGAAATTGTTGAAAATCCCGCGTGGACTCCAGTTTTATCATATTGATATATAATATCATTTTCAGCATCATAACCAGAAACATCATTATCAAAACCTTGAAGTCCATTGATATCGAAATCAAAGATAAAGTACATAGAAAAGTCTATTAAAGCGAAAGAAGATATGTTTTTTACCGTGAAGTATGTGTTCATATAAGGTGCTTGACCCCTTCGTAGAAATACATCAATATATAATCGTATTTTGTGTTGCTCATCTTTGAATGGAATTGGATTTAACTTTTCTTCTTTAATAAGCTTTTTAAGATACTCTTTTATATCGAAATCTAAGGTAATTCTGTCTATTTTTGTGCCTTTTCGACTGTTTACTAGTTGATAAATAGGTGTTGGTTCAATATTTTTTAAGACAACTGGAACAGGAACATCTCCAAGAGTTTTTCCTTTCAATTTAAAGGAAAACCACGGACCAGCGGATTCCGGTTCGGTTAAAAATAGAAGGTATTTATCAGTGAATTTTACTTCTTTTACCGAAAATCCCATTAGATAACCTCTAGTATTTCATGTAGCATAGATGTTGTTAAAAAGAACCTTAAGTATTTTGTTTACACCTCCATTTAAAATATCTACCATCTAATCTAATATATTAATTAAAATATAACTTGATGATTAAAAAAATACGTCTATTTTAAAAATAAAATAATATAATATTTTACGCATTTTCTAAAAATCGATATGAAATATAAAGAAACGCATCGTGAACATTTTCACCAGTCTTTGCCGAAGTGAGAATATAATGAAATCCGTATTTATCTGCTTTTTTTTTAATATCATCTTCATTAATCTTAATATCCTCTAGTAAGTCAGATTTATTTCCCACAATAACTATTGGAATGCTATTAGTTATGGATTCTTTTATTTCCTTATACCAAAAGTCAATACTATTTTCGTTATCTTGACGGGTTCTATCGATTACAATAAAAGCAGCATTTGCTCCATTATAGAACCTTTTTCTATAAGGGGTCATCTGGGTAATTTGACCTCCAATGTCCCAAATTAAAAACGAGATACTCGTGTTTTCTTGTATTTCTAAAGTTTTTTTTGAGATTTCAACCCCAATAGTCGAGATATAGCTTTCCTTAAAAGTATTTTCCACGAATCGGCGGATAAGTGAGGTTTTTCCAACTTGATAATCCCCACATAAGATTAGTTTTGTCGAGAACTCCCCTAAAGGCAGTTTACCTTCCTTAGATTTAGATAATGTTCTTATAATTTCTGGGATTTCTAAAGAGACATTTTCGTTACCTGTTATTAATAATTCAATTTTACTTGCTATATGTTCTGAAAAAACACGCAGTTGAATATCTGATGTTAAGGGATCTGCAATAGTGGTAAGAATTGTTTGAGGTCCTTGAGAACAAAATGCAAACTTCTTATCTCCAGTCATCGTAATATTAAAAAAACTACTTTCAGTTCCAAACTCGTCTTTTATCCGTTCAATGTAATTATCTAATACTACAGAAAGTACTCCTATTACTGGCTCATTATCAAATTCTTCTTTATCCTCAGAGGTTATAATAAAACCATGTTTGTCGACGACCGCGACCGTTATAATTCCATCAACTTCTTTAATGTAATTTCTCAGCAACTCACGAAATAGACTTTCCATTCTTAGATGACAACCCTTATTTTTTTTTTAACATTTTGAATAGTTAATATCTATATTGTATTTAAAATTAGTTTTTCTAAAAAATCTAATTATTCTATCTTCCATAGATATTTAGATATTTTTCCACGATATATAATTAAATTATCACTGTAATATAGTGTTTTAAATTTTTCAATATTTCTTTTTCATTCATCATGATTGATAATATAAATCAAACGTTAAGGTATGAAAATAATATCGCAAAGATATTAGAACGCGCAGTAAGGTTATTTAAAGACACAGATCTACCAGATTTAGCTGAAAAATGGGAAAAAATATTAAATAACTATTATGCAAAGAAGAGTTTTAGATAGTTTACTATAATTATTTTTTCCTTTTACTTTTTTATTATATTTTGAAAGTCTTAAATTTTTTTTAAGAAATTTTGAATATATAAGATGTAGGAACCTAGGTTCAAAATCTTTTTTACTTTTTATCCACATTTATCGAAATTTTATACGCTTCTTTAGTAATAGTAGAATAGATTCCATCTAAAACAACTTTAAAGGCTTTTGGATTGTCAAGATTAGGAGGAATTCCAATATTCTCTATTGTTTCAATGATTTTTCCGGGTTTCTTAAACTTAAATTCGATATTATGCAATACATCAAGTGGATCTGAGTCAGATTTTTTTAATATTAGTTCCTTTGTAGAGATTTGTGGTAGATTAAAAGAATATTCAATA
>JBHLLE010000670.1:0-2869 GCA_048885945.1 Candidatus Hermodarchaeota archaeon
AAATTAGAATTAAAAGATGACGAGTATTTTTTGACCAATGCTTTAACAAGTGAGAATTTAGATAAAATCATTAAATATCTAAAAGAAAGATATTACTGATTTCTATCCATTTTTTATTATTTCTAATTATAAAAATTTTTAATTTTTACTTATTGTGAAATATTTCTAAATAAATTTCTCTTTCAAATTTTTGAATTTCCTTAAATTTTTTATTCCAGTGGTAGAAATGTTTCCATTCAAAAATTAAATAAAAAACTAAGGCGATTTGAGACAGTATATTTAACCACTGAACAATAAAATGAAGTGGAGGATGCGGATGTTGGGGAGGGCGTCTAATAAAGAAGAAATTAATAGTCCAAAAAAAATAATAAAAGCAAATTATATTTAAACAAATAAAAATAATTCGAATCACTCTCATGTTATCAACGATTTTGTAAAATAGATTTGTTAAAGTGACGCTTTTTTCAGGTAAAACATTATGTGGATCAGAAAAAGAAAAATTTTCTAAAACTTCTTGTTGATCTTTGTATTGGTTTATATTTTTCTTCCATCCGATTAGAAATATAAAAATTACTAATGCAAATAACGAAATTACTAATAATATTAATATAGGTGTTAATAGATCTAATAGTGGCGGTTCTTGTGGTGCATTAGTTGGTTTTCCTGCTTCTAATGTCAAAATGAAAATAATATTGAGAATTTGAGTAATAATTAGATATATTGGAAAAATTGCACTGAAAATAAGGTAATTTTTTTGATTATTAATGTAATTTAAACCTCCTCTTTCTAATAGTTCATAAAATTGATTATCAGGCATTTATTATTCCTCCAATTCAGTATTTATTTGAACAAACCAATGATACCTTTCTTTTCCTTTTGTGGTTGTAGCATAGATATTTATTGTCCTTTCCCCCCAAGATTCAGTATGTGAACTAATATAACCTGCTCCTTCCAATTTTGATAGATATTTTTCCGCTGTCGCGACTTTTAGTCCACTATACTCAATTAAGTGTGATTTAATTATCCCATTTCTCTGATTAAATTTGTCCCTCTCTGCGCGTAATATTCCCTCTAAAATTGTTTGAATTATCATGTTTGTAGTTCTATATTTTTTTTTTGACAATATAATCAGTTCCAGAGGAATATTTAAAATTTGTAGTACCTTTGGTCTAAAACCATTTAAAAGCAAAATTTTGTAATAATAATTTAAAATTAATCAAAATAAAAAAAATTTTATTAAAGAGGTAGCACCTTTAATGGATGATTTAACAAAAATACTTTTAATAAAATCACCTTATCCTGTCTCTAAGGATAAGATTCTTTTACATTTTATTTTTAAATGTATTAAAATAGCAAAAGAGTTGAGATTTAGATGAATAATACAAATAAAGAAATAATCAATACTGATAAAAATAAGGAAATTAAGTCTAGTCCTAATCTCTTAAGTTCTGAAAATATGAAAAGATATTTAATTGTACTTGGGGTAATTTTTGGAATAATAGGTATTTTTTACCTAATTTCTTTTACTTTTAGAATCAACATTGCTCCTAATTTAGGAGGAAATCTGGGAGGAAATCCTCCTCAAGGGGGTGGGAGACCCCAAGTTGGTAGAGGACCAACTCCAGGATTAAGAGTGAATATATGGCCTATTTGGGGATATTTTTCTTTACCGAATATATTTGGTTTGATGATTTCTATAGGTTTGTTCGTGAGTTTCTTTTTTTTCATAAAATATATTTATAAAAATGAAGTTAATCTAAATATTTACTTAACTACTCTAATAGGTATATTACTAATAATCGGTTCGAATCTAATAAATGGATGGAATCAAGGTATAGCTGGTGCTATATCTCAAGATATAACACAAGGTGGAGAACTATTCAATGATGCGATAAAAATAAATAATTTATGTCAATTCATTAGCAATTATGAAAATCTTCAGCCTACTCTTGGTGTTCATTCCAAGACACATCCTCCCGGAGCTGTAATTTCGATTTATTTGGTCTATTTAGTTTTTAAAGATCCAGGTCTAATTGCTATAGCATTATGCGTTATTGCAACGCTTCTTTCAGTGTATTTTTTAAATGGTATCTATAAAAGATATTTCGAGGAAAACCATAAAAATTACATGATCTTCTTGTTTCTCTTACTTCCGGCTGTTCAAATATATTATCTAGCTAACATTTACGCGCTCGTAGTGGCTTTTATTCTTGGAGTAATTTACTATTATTACCATCCTAATAAAAAGAAGAGAATTATAGGAAGTATTATATGCCTTTTTTTCGCAACATTCATATCATTTATGGCAGGATTCATTGTACTTTGTTTATTCATTTTTGAATTACTTAGAACTTGGAAAATAAAGGATTTTAAAGATGAGAATAATAGAAAGGCAAAATTCATTGATTATATCAAGAACCTACAAAAACTAATCATTATAACATTAGGTTTAATGGCAATTTATGGATTGTTTCTGGTGGTCTTTGGTTTTAATTATCTGAATGCGTTTTTCTATGCCGCCCAATCAGAGAGCGGTGGAGGTTTTATATTATTCA
This sequence comes from Candidatus Hermodarchaeota archaeon, assembly GCA_048885945.1. Classification (GTDB taxonomy): domain Archaea; phylum Asgardarchaeota; class Lokiarchaeia; order Sigyniarchaeales; family SOKP01; genus LW40-45. The sequence goes on from JBHLLE010000670.1 coordinate 2,556, forward strand.
CAAATCCTTTAAGGTACATAGCAACTAGAGTCGGAGATATTCTTGATATTTTAATATTTTTTGGGCCTATTTTAATTGTACTTTGCTATTATGGCTTTAAAACTCTAAAAAAAGATTCAGGCATCAGTAAAGACTCATTGCAAATGTACCTTTTAGCTTTATCTGCTATTATTGCACTTTTAATTATTTTTTTAACTGGAGCATATGATCATGGTGAAACCGCGAGAGCAGCAATATACATATACCCATTTTTATTATTACCAGTAGCTATATATTTAAAAAATGAGAATTTTTCACAAAATGAAAAGAAAAAA
>JBHLLE010000671.1:0-2868 GCA_048885945.1 Candidatus Hermodarchaeota archaeon
CTATAAATACAATGAAATGATTTAAAGAAATAATAATAATAATAAAAATAATTAGTTAATTAAGCTAATTAATTTCGCTACCACAATTCTCACAGATCTGAGCTAATTCTGAAACTACTTTTCCACAATAAGGACAAATTCGTTCAGTTTTTTTATATCGTGCTTCTCCCTTTTCCACAGGAAGGATTTGAAGAGCCGGCGTTTCATCATCAGTCCCTATTTGTATTGAAATAATGGGTTTTTTAACTAAAAGTTGGAATTGATCTTCAGCAGTTCTTCTATAGTTATTAAGAGTTGAACGAGGGATAATAATATTCATAAAGAGCGACATAGATATTAGGATAAATACAGGTAAAATCCAAAAATACCTGATAAATGGTATAAACGAGAACATTACTCCCATGAAAACAGCCATTATAATAAACATTATACTCATTATAATACTATTAACACCCAATTTCCCCGTTTTTAAATTCATTTTAATTAAAGATTTTCCATTCTTATTTTCAAACTGAATGAGAGCATTATATCTAATCATGTAAGTATATGGCTGAGTAGAAGTATAAGATTGCCCAGATCCGCTTGAGCCACTGTAATAATGAGTAGTAGTATAATATCCAACTCCAACTTGTCTTAATTCTGTTTCGATACTCTTATTTTCCACCATATTTAAGATATTTAAGTTTTGAATATTTGAATAGGTTTTTAATAAGAATTTATATACCAAGGAAACGGGTTTTTCAGTCTCTAACTCATATTTTGCGCCCTCTACTTCTTTTTTTAGCTTTCTTAATCCCATAATCATAAAAACTACGCTTAATACACCAAAAACAATTGTGAGTAAGATTAATGACACATAAATCAGCTCTGATCCAAATATCCCAATTTCAGTATTTTCAAATTGTTGGCTATTAAAAAATAGAATAAATTTCACCTAGATTTATAATAACAATTATTGAGAATTAATTTATTTACATTTAAAATACTTAATGTTTTTTAGATTAATTTGGATAATTATAATAATTTTTAGAGAAATTTGATCAAGAATTTTTATACCTTAAGCCCAATTCTTAGTTAAAAAATTTATATTTTATGTTATCTATTAATTAACAGTTCGCTAATGTTTTTGTAATAATTAATTAAAAGAGGAATCAATCTGAAATGGTTTTTTCTTTAATGTGGGGAATGACAGGAACTGGTTACATGATAAAAGAAACGATTGATGTTATGAAAGAATTACAAGAGGAATTTGGTGAAAATATAAGCATTACTGTTATGCTTTCCAAAGAAGGTGCTGTAGTGGTAAAATGGTATAAACAATGGAAATATTTAAATGAAGTAGTATCAAAAGTAAGAGTGGAAATAACTGCAAATAATCCTTTTCTGGCGGGGCCACTTCAAATTGGAAAATACGATATGTTTATCGTTTGCCCCGTATCAGCAAATAGTGTTGCAAAAATAGTATATGGTATCGCAGATAGTTTGATAACAAATTGCGTTGCTCAAGCAATAAAAGGTGGAGTTACATCTTATCTTTTACCCTCAGATCAGCATTTGGATCCTATTGTAACCTCCAAACCTGATGGAAGTCCACTAATTCTTAAAATAAGGGATATAGAGATTGAAAACGTAGAAAAATTAAAAACTATGGAAGGTATTAGAGTAATTTCTAATTTCTTAGATATAAAACCTTTAATTGTCAAAAAATTAAATGAAAAAGAATAATTAATTTTTAAAAGTGAAATTATTTAAATTAGAAGTTTAGTGAATTTCAACATTTTTGAAATTTGAGTTAATAATAGACTTTTCATTTCTTACACATTTAATAACTCTAATTAGAAGATACGATGCAATTAGAATTAAGATTAGGTTAATGTATATTCCCATAAAAAAAACACCTAAAATACCAAACCAGATTGCAGTTAGAATTACGGTAATTTCCAATTTCATCGATCTTGGCTCTTGACTTAAACAAAGAAATCCACAAATAATCAAGATACTTGGACTATTTAATATTCCCATTGGTGATAAGAGTATAGCGTTAATATAAATAGGATCGTCAATCCAGAATAAATACCAAAAACCAGAAACAATCCCTATTATTCCAAAGATTATATCAATAGTAGATATCTTTTGAAAATCCCATTTCAACTGTTTCGAAAAATATGCAAGGACTATTAATACACCAATACATAAGAATATGATAATATCAGAAATTAGCATGAAAAAAGACGCAATAACTGCCGTAGTTATGGCAACACATGCTATAAATCCAGTAAGGAGCTCATCATTCACCTTTTCAAATACGATAGATAAAACAATAATAGCTAAAAAGGTTATATGAAATAGTACTGCATATGGTCTAAAAAGATAAGATATAAAGCCCATTTTAATGACGATTTGATTAATTGAGCTTCCAAGGAAAAAGATTAGAATGCTGAGAAGGTATAAAATTCCTATTGTTAGCCAACCAATTAGGTTTAAAATTGTTTTTTTTTCAAATTTCATGAGATTTTCTTGTAAAATTAAAACATGTAGAAAACAGAATATAATAATCCTATTAATTTGATTTAAATTTTTAATTTCATTTATACTTACTTTAATTTTTTTTTTTTCAAATTTAATAGGTTTTCACGATTTTTTTTAAAATATTATATTAAATAATTAATCAAAAAAAGACTAAATTTAATTATGCCGTATATTTTACAGGTTTAATGGCATTTTCAGGGCAAGATAATTCACATTTTAAACAACCTTGGCATTCACTAACTTCTTTGAAATTAAACTTAATTATCTCTGCTTCTTTTCCATTGTTTTTTACTTTATCGACATAAAATAAATTTTTAGGACAAAATTTTCCGTCATCTT
>JBHLLE010000672.1:0-2861 GCA_048885945.1 Candidatus Hermodarchaeota archaeon
TTTAAAATAAATAATAGACATTATTTCACTCTTTTTTTTTAAAAAAATAAAATATTTAGATCTCAAAACTAATGTTCTCGTTTTAGATTTTAAAAATAATCTTCTTAATAATAATATTGATATAGGATTAAATCAAAATCAAATTGAAATACTTTTCGATATCGTTCAACACCCTGATTTTGTTAAATATTTTTTAGATTTAGCAGAAATCATTAAATATATTATTAAATCTTGTAAAATGCATAAAATAATTGGTGCAAAACCTATTATTTCTTTTATTTCGGACAGATTACAAAAGGAAAATATTAATTTATTTCAAACTTCTCAATTTTTTCCTAAAACAGTAATTGATATATATGATTTATTAAAAAAAAGATATCCTAGATTTATTCCCAAGCGTTCTTATACTGAGAATTTTGAATTATACACAGGTCAAAAGAAAAGTATTTATGAATTAATTGTTGGAAGCAAAATTAAGATTTATGTGGCTCAGAACATCTACAATGGTAAATATCTTTCAAATGGAAAACCTAAATGTCCTATGTGTGAAAATGAAGGTTTTTCTTTAAATACGGATATTTTAAGGTTGGAAGCTTTACAATTTGATCATTTAGAAAATAATAAGATATATAGTTTTACTTCAAAAACTTTCTATGAGCTTTTTAGAAATAGTCATGGAGATCCTGAATTTTTAGAGAAACTAATTAGTTTTATGGAATCTAAAAAAGTGGAATTAATCTGCACTAATCATCATAATTTGCGCCATTCTAAGTATTCTAAAATATTTTCTTATCTAATAAGTCGTAATAAAATACTAACTCTATCCCCAATTCTCATACATCTAATTATAAGGGAATCCGTAAATAGTTTCTATAGAAACCAAGAGAAGTCAATTAATTTTCTGCGGAGTGTTAGAAAATCTATTCTAACTGATCTAAAAAGAAAATATATTATTGATAAAATCAGTGATGGTTTATGCCCTATTTGTAAAGAATTTAATACAAATAATCATATATCTTCTTTTCAAGGTCATCATTTGAATTCAGCGCAAAAAGAGACAGAACCCTCCTATTTATTTGCATTAAACTACACTTGTCGTGAAATTGTTGTTATTTTAGGTAAGGAAACTGTTGGCTTTATTTGTGGAAATTGCCATACTGTATTGGAATATGAAAGAGATACAAATACTTTATTAAAAATTTATAATAATCCAGAGATGCTATCCAATATTTTAAATGATTATAAAATGGCAAAGAAAAGGTTTATAATTCTTAATAATAAAAATCATTTAATAGATGAGCCATTTAAAAAAGATTTTAAATTAAATGATGCATTCATTGACTATTTATTCGCTATATCATCACTCGAAAAAAATGGTATAGTAGTTAATTCTATTTCCCTATCTAAGTTTTTAAAAATAAGTAAGACTGCTGTTCGTTTGTTTTTTATAATTAGGGCAGAGATTCTTAAACCATTTATAAAAATTATTCAAACAGGATCGAAAACTTTGAAGAGATATTCGCTCACTAATTATGGAAAAATTGCTTTATCTCATCTTCAATATTTTAGAGACTTTTATGAAAAACATTTAAGAAATGAATTTGGAAATTTTACTGAAGAATATTATAAAAATTATTTTCATTTTTAAAGATTTTAGCCACTTTAAGGATTTTTTTTAAAAAACAATTGAATAATCCACTTAATTTAATATTTAATTTAATTTCTTTTTTTTCCAAAATATTTTAGATGTATTAGATGAAAACAATTCAATAAAAACAAGAGATTTAAGCGAAAAATCAAAGATTGGTGGAACAAAATTACGTAAAATATTAGAGTATTTAATTAATCAAGGTATTGTAGAAGAAAAGATTATTAAAGACGACAAGGCGGGAAGATCTCGAAAAGAATATTTACTTAAAACAGAAGAACTCGGACTAGAAGTGGATGTCTAAAACTCTTTAAATCTCTAATTGTTTGTATTAGAAGTTTTATTATTTGAGAAAAAAAACAATTATTATTCATTTATTTTAACTCCATTCTTTTTTAATTGCTTTAAAATAGATTTAGGTTTTGACTCAAATAGATTTGTGGTGATAAATAGATGTTTTAATGTTTTCATATTAATTAAAGATTCTGGGAGGAATTTTAACTCATTCCAAGCTATATCAAGACTCTCAAGTGATTCTAATTTAATTATAGACTCAGGAAATGTAGTGAATCTATCATTATTAAACGATAATTCTTTTAGTGATTTTAAATTCGAAAACGACTCTGGAAGAGAAGATAAGGGATTACTCGACAATTCTAGTGTTTGAAGCGAAGTAAGGGTCCCTATTGACTCTGGCAGACTTTTAAGTCTATTACCGGCTAATATTAGTGTTTGAAGCGAAGTAAGGTTCCCAATTGACTCTGGAAGTGTGGTTAATGAATTAGCACGTAAATTTAGATTTTGAAGCGAAGTGAGGACCCATATTAATTCTGGAAGTGAAACTAACGAATTATTACTTAACTCTAGATTTTGAAGTGAGGTAAGGTTCTTTAATGACTCTGGAAGAGTTAATGAATCAAATGTGCTTAATTTTAATCCTGTTACTTTATTATTTTCAATTGTAAAACAAAAATCAACATATTGCTCCAGATTCTCTACTTTAGTAAATTCTAACTCATTTAGCTTTTCTATCTCTTGTAGGATATTTGCTTCAAATTCAGAAATTTGAGCGTCACGAAATGTAATGAATTGACTAGATTGAGGTTCTTTTCTTATATTTTCCTCTATTTCTGTACTTGGTATTATCCCCCCAACACTATTAATTAGGTTTGAGGTATTCTCTAACTCCTTGACAAAATTATGCTCTTTAAAT
>JBHLLE010000673.1:0-2860 GCA_048885945.1 Candidatus Hermodarchaeota archaeon
CAAGTGAATATTTACCGCCAATTGCCGTATTTTACCAAGGAGTGCTTAAACACCCGTTCAGATTGCTTTATTCTCCAAAACATAACTTAATTGTAGGTGTTTGCGAAGTTCCTTTCCAGGTTAGTACTGCTTATAATGATTTGGCAAAGACTATATGTAATTGGGGGCTTTCTGAGGATGTTTTGGCTAAAGAGATTGTGATCTTCCAGGGCATCCCCCAGAAAGGGATCATTGACGATTATCCTGTTTACTTTGCTGCAGAATCGGATATGATTGAAAAATTAAAAGGTTTTGGAATTGAAAAGGTCGAAAAAGGGATTATAGTTGGTCCTGAAGCAACTGTTTTAAATGAAGCATTGACCAATAAACTATGTGCTTATGCGTTATTCACTCCTGTGTTAGAAATTCCCACTCCAGAAGGAGCTGCAGCAGTCATTGAAGTGCTAAACCAAATATATAGTTTAGGTATTGATACTTCAAAACTAATTGAAGAAGGAAAGGAAATAAAAGCAAAAATGCTTGAATTAGCACAGAAAGCACATCAATATCAACAACAACAGCAACTACCAGCAAGACCAGGACAAGAGTATACCCGATATTTTCAATAATCGTATCCTTTTAATTTTTAATTATATTATTATTTCATGTTATTTTTATTTGAGCTGTTATCAATAGCAATAATAATATTAATTTGATATGCTTTCAAATTGTAAACTAAAACTTATAATTAGTAAGTAAATAAAAAAAAGAGAGTTTATTAGTTTTTATAAGGTTTTTTTATTTTCAGCTAGTATTTTCTGAATAATGACTTAATATGCTCCTGTTCCAATTATGGCTGCTACGATAATTGCTACGAGAATCAAGGTGATAATTATCCAGAAGATAAAGATGATAATCAACACGACTAAACAGAAAATAATAGATTCCCCAGTTTCTTTATCATACAATTTGGCGGCTATGATTCCACCTACTATAATATTTATAATAAGTGCAACAATACCATAGGCTAACCAACCGAGACAAATGTTTACTATCAGCCAGAATAAGTTCAATAGTATTGCTGGTTTTAATTCAGTACTCCAGCCTTTCTTACCTGCCCACCATTTGGTAATGAAAACACCAATAAAGAAAACAATTATTGCAACGATAATTGCTACGATTATTAGGGCACCAATTAATGCTGCCATATCTGCTTGTAATATCATTTTAGATTCCTCTTTTTATAAAAATTTTTTATTTAATTAGGTAGGATTTAAAATATCCTATTTCAGTATTAAAATAATTTCCAATTTATGCAATTATTAAAAATTGGAATATCAAAATATATAGGAAAAAAATAAATATCCTAATCAAGAATAGAGCATTTAAATTTTAAATGAAGAATAATTTTTTCTTTAAGGTTTAGAATGGATTTTAATTCTTGACTTTAAAACCATGTGCATATAATTTTTCGGTAATAGGTTTCATGGCTGGACAAGTATTCCAATCGCCTTTATATTTACACAATTGACATTCTTTTACAATATGTTTAGTTCTAATATATGATATAATGCCAATAAAACCATTGATAGGAATCAATGCAAGAATTTTAAAAATAAAGAATACGGGGAGAAATAATACAGAAACAATATATAATCCAACCCCAATTCCAGTTGAAACTTTCGAAAAAATCTTTAAGACTTTATACTTTGTAAGTCCAAGAATATTTAGTATAATTGGACTAAAAAAAATGAAGGAAATAAAATATAGAAGAAAAGAAGTATACCAATTTAACTCAATAAATAATAGGGTAAAAATAATAGTAATTAATATCATGGGATAAAAAGTAAAACATCCGATGCATAATCTGTATTTACCAAGATGGTAAACATGCTTATCAAAGTTTTCGCAATTTGGATGATGAGATAATAAGATAGGTTTTAAATCTGAAAAATAAAGGTTCAATCGGGATATTTTTTGTTTGATACTCATTTATTATAATTCTCGTTATTAAAATATTTATTTTTGATTTATTAAGGAATAATATAAAAAAAAAAATAATTTATTTTGGTTTTTTATCGTTTTATTACTTCTTTCTTACTAATAAATATATTATTAATCCGATGCAACCTAGACAGCATACTACAAAGAACCAGACAATTGGATTATCCATGTTTCTTTTTTGAGCATCTTTATAGGCCCAGATAGCAATTAATAGGAAAAGAATCCAAATTACTACCATAATTATTATCCAGGTCATTAAGATAGCTGTGTATGCTGCGGCTGCTTCATCAGCAGTTGCTTGCAAAATCATTTTCATTTACCCTTGATTGATTTTTAAAAAAGTTAGTTGTATGTATCCCATATTGTATCGCTTTTATAAAAATATCGATCCTTTAAATATAAAAAGTATACAATTTCAATGAATTAATCTTAGTATTTCCATTTATTATATTTTAATTATGATGTTCAATGCATTACTTTTTCAATTAATTATAAAAATGAAATTAAAAAGTGATTATTTTATTAATTATCACATATAAGATTAGAATTATATTAAACTTTGCAGAAAACGGAGGTAACTCAAAATTAAAGAAAAATTTGTTCCGATTCAAATTGATCAAAATTTATGTATGCGGTGTGAAAGATGTTTAAGAGCTTGTAATGCTAAAGCTATTTATTTTGAGCGCGGTATTAGACTGGTTGATTATTCTATATGTAAAGCCTGCCTTAATTGTGTGCAGGTTTGTCCCAAAAACGCAATTCAAGTGACTTCTATAGAAATTCCAAATCAAGTTCTAACCGTTAAAATAGAGCCTGAAAAATGTAACCTATGTTTAAAATGTATTGAAGATGACGGAAAATTTTGTCCTAAAAATTT
>JBHLLE010000674.1:0-2857 GCA_048885945.1 Candidatus Hermodarchaeota archaeon
AAAAAGTTATTAATTGAATTTCCTGAAGATATAAGAGAAGCACTGTCGTTGAATGATTGGATTACAATCAGAAGAACTTGGAATAAATTAAAGTTATATGAGAAGGGAATTCATGGATATATGTTTAAGATTATGAAGTTGACAGAAAGTTTGCTGAACACAGGTTTCGCAAAGCGCTTTAATGATACTACAAAAAGCGTTGATTTAGAAATTTTCTTTAAGCACATAAGAGCAGTAACCAATCGTATAATAAGAACGAGAAAGGTGAATAATATCGCAAATTCCTTAGATAAGGCTGTTGAAACAAAATGCTATGAAAGAGTGCGTGCCATTATAGATCAAATTACCTTAACTTGGATTATTTTAAGATTAAATCTAGCTTTTGAACAGGGTATGGGGAGAGAAAAAGGAAGCCCAATAAAAGATTATAGAATTGCTATATCAGAATATTTTGATAAAAAAATTTCAAATAACAATCAAAGAATGATTCCTGGAGAGTTTGGGACAAAAATACAATTTGGAAAATCAATTAAAATTTTAACACAATGCCCTTCATGTAAAAGAAAGACAAAATATGTTTCGATAGAGAATTACGAGAATTCAAAGTATGATGCGGAAAAAGAGAAAATCCTACACCTCCATAAGGGGGAATGTCAAGAATGTCAATATTCAAGCGAAGCAGAAAGAGCTTTTCACGAATCACAATATGCTTCATATGAATATGAGAGATGGGAAGAAGAACAACTAATGCTTTGGGAAAAAGGAGCTTTTGCATACTTTTTTAAAAATAGACCAGCAGATCTAAGAGCTTGGTTATCCGAATCCCCATATGATTTGAAGGAGATCTTAGGTATTCATTTATACATGTTAGATGATATATTTGCGGATTTATCCCATCCTGAACGAATGACTGTGTGGGGATTAAAATGTAAAAATTGTAATGAATCAATGTTCAAGCTAACTTACTCTAAAGAAAGTGTACATTTTAGATGTTTAACACCGTCTTGTGAGCAAGAATTATTACTTCCTATAGATGAGAAACTCTCAATAGTAAGTACTTTTGAACGATATATGTGTCCTAAGTGTAAAAAAGATGTTTTTGAGTTTACTTTAGGCTTTGAATACGTTAGAGAGGGTGATGAGGATTTAACAGAGAAAGATTATTCTAAAATCCATGTTGCATCTTATTGTATGAAATGTAGATGTATTGAAATTATCTGCTGTACGAAAGAGATTAAGAGATGAAACAAATCATTTTAATAGAAGAATTGATTTGTAATAGAAAAATGTTATCTTCTCGTTCCTTAAATTGCGTTTAAAGCGCTAGACTACTTTTATCGGTTATGACTCGTGGTATGATTATTTAATCAAGAAAAAGGAGAAAGAGGAAATAAAAACTTAAGAGATTGAAAAAAGAGATCAAGTGTTAAAAATCTAAATATATCGGAAGAGATGAATACAATAATGAATACGGATTCAAAGCAAGAGTTAAAAACCATGATCACGAAGATATGTAAGCAATTGAGAACTTATTATGAGATAGACTGCTTAAACACCTTTCAACGATTTCTTTCAACACAACATGAAATAAAAACATCTTTTACTAGTTCTTTTGGAATTGATTTTGATAATAAAGTAAAAAGAATAAATCATTTTTGGTTCAAGTCCTTTATGGCCACTTTAATAGGCCAAGATCCTTTTTTCTATTGGAAATTCCTATCTAATATAATACTTGGAGAAAAATTGCATGAAAAAATAAAATCAGCAATAAGAGGTAAATCTGAAGAAGAAAAAATTCCACCTGAATCACTTCAATTTACACCAGAGGATTATAATATAGTTGGATCAATGTTTATTATTTTAATGGCTGGATTAATAGAGGATTATCTGAGGAATTTAAATCAAGAGGTAAGAAAATTATTAGAAGAACGAACTAAAGAAGATAACTTAAATGATTTGAGAAATAAGTTTGCAAGAGGGTCGTTACTAAGTAAGATTTGGGTAATATTTGAGGAACTTAATCTAGAAGAAATCGAAATTAAAGAACTATTGGAAAGAGGAAACTGCGGTCAGATTATCGAATCATTTAACGAGTTTCTTGTTACTAGGCATAAAATTGCTCATACAGGTAGAATTATTGACCTTTCAGAGTTAGACCAAGAGATTAATAGGTTGTCCAAGCTCTTGTTTGATTATGTGGTGGATTGGTTTGATTCTCAAGTAAAAACACCACGTTTTCCCAAATCTGAATACAAAGAAATATTAGAAAAATCAATGCCCTTTATAATTTTTCTTTTTGCTATCTATATGAAAGTTGTTCCCTTACTTACGATTTTAGATCATTCCTTTAATTTTGTTCATAATTCTAGTTGAAAACTTCAACCTATCTATTGGCATTTTTTCTTCAAAAAACATATAGATGAGGGAAAAATTTATCTAACTTCATTGTTGTCACTTTATTCCCCTTCTGCAATGGAAAGATTTATTTTATCAATAGTTCTCCGTAGCTTAAAACAGTACTTCCTATTTTTTTTGGGGAGAAATATATTTTGAGGAAAAAAGAATGTCTGAATACAATTGGTTAATAAAACGTTTAAAGAACACTAAAGAGTCCACACTAGAATGGATAGGCACATTTTTCTTTATAGCAGGTTTTCTCTTTCTTATCTTACTTTTTAATTATGTAAACGAAACAGAACCCTCAGTTATACGTACTATGGTTCAGGTTGGAATGATTATATTTGGAGCTATCTATTCACTATATTTTCTGGGAGCACTAGGGAGTTTTTTCCCAGAACCAAAGAAGAATAAAACCCCCTTCGACCAAATTGAGTCTATAGACTTCTTTAGAAATCAT
>JBHLLE010000675.1:0-2850 GCA_048885945.1 Candidatus Hermodarchaeota archaeon
CGATCGATGGAATAAGAAGAAGATAATTATTCTCTCTGATTTTTTCCAAGCAATCTCTACATTAGGATTAATAATTGTTTTTATAGTTGGGGGATTCAATATAATCCCAATTTTAGTGCTAATCGTATTTCGAGGAATCTTCCAAGCGTTCCATCAACCATCTATAGCTGCGATCGTTCCTTTTATGGTCCCTCAAAAATATTTATCGAAGATTAATTCTATTAGCTTTTTATTAATAGGTTTACTCAATATCATAGCTCCCGTAATAGCATCTTTTCTATTGGCATTTTTTACTATAAGTCAAATCCTTTGGGTTGACATTATCACATTTTCGATCGCTTTAATTCCTTCAATTTTCCTAAAACTACCAGCTAAAAAAAGGAGAAAAAAGAAGAAAACGAAGTTTATCAAAGATTTTAAAGAGGGTTTATCTGCTTTCAAGGAAGTTGAAGGGCTAATTTCCTTACTAGTTATTTTTGCCGGTATAAGCTTTTTTGGTGTACCATTTTTTATCCTAACTCCATATTATATCGAAATAATTCATTCTGGAACAAAGTTTGATTTGGCGTTAGTAAGCGCAATGTATCAAGGAGGCATTGTAGCGGGAGCAATAACAGTAATGATTAAGAAAAAGTGGAAAAAGTACGTTTTAACCATGATTCAATTAATGTATTTCCAACTATTAGGAGTGTTTTTCTACTTGTTTTCTCCAGAAGGTGCTTTTTGGTTACTCGGAATTGGTCCTTTGATTTTGGGATTCGCTACAGCCATTATTAATTCTTTACTGATGACACTAATTCAGACAGTAATTCCCCCAAGAAAACAAGGAAGAGCAATGTCCATACTCATTGTTATTACAAGTGCTGTATCCCCTATTGGGATGATTTTATCTGGATTCTTCGCTGATCTATTAGGTATTTACGCCTTTTTCTGGTTATGTGTAACAATGATGGCTGAAATAATAACCATAGGTGTCTTTTTTACAAAAATCTTAAGTATTGACAAAACTACTAACGAGAAAATGAATGCGCTAGCTGATTATAAAAGAAATATTGCTACTAAATGAGAAGGTTTTAAATAAGTTAATTTTATTTAAAAATGGTATCTAATCTTTTTTTTGTTTTGTGTTCATACATCAAATTGCCTCGTAATTTATATATTACAGTTCATTAAAATCCTTTAATAAAAATATAAAAAATATGATAGTCGTGAGTAAAGGCTATTACATAAACCTATTGAGGTGAGATTATGGAAAAAGTAACTATTTCTTCCGAATTAATGGACCTATTAAACGCTGCATTATTGCGAGAATTAGAAGTATCTGTGCAATATATGCTGCAACATACATTATGGGCCGGGAAAACTTCAATCTTTAAAGGTGAAGAGAAATTATCCAAACCAACTAAATTTGTTGCAAGTCATAAACTCGTCTTTCTTCCTGGTATAACCTTAAAAAAGATTGCAATTACTGAAATGAGGCACGCCGAAAAAATTGGAGAAAGAATCATTGTTCTTGGAGGAGAAATCGTAGAAGAAGTACCCTCGTCTACACTTGGAGCTTCGATTCATGAAATTCTGGAAATTGACAAAGATCAAGAGAAAGCTGCAATTGAACTTTATAATAGGATCATTGAAATGGCAACAAAAGAAGGCGACGATATTACAACGACAATGTTTAAAAAAATATTAAAAGACGAGGAAGGGCATTATAAAACCTTCTCCACCCTACTGGAAATGGGCGATTAGCCATTTTTTATTTAATAAGACTCTATAAAAAAAATTTAATTTCAAGGTTTTTAGAAATTTCTGATTTCTTAAATTTTATAAATATCTTATTCGATTATATTATTATAAAATCAATTCTTTATCCTTCTTAAGAGTAATGGCAGATTTCCTGAGTAAACCACCTGCAACAGCTACAGAGGGAGAACGATCATTTTATAATCGTATTGAATCGGTATTTTCCGAAGAAAACCATGTTCTCGTATATTTTGAGCCGGAGATCGGAGGAAAGAGGCCAGATTTCCTTTTACTTTCTCCTAAGTATGGAATAATAATTATAGAAATCAAAGATTATTTAGAAGATTACTTAAAATCAATAAGTCCGACGGGAGATTGGGAGCAATTAAAAAATAACGAGATTAAGCGAATTGAAAATCCATTTGATCAAATTTACCAGTATTGGCGATTAATTCAAGATAGATTGAACCGTTGTCAATTACCTAATAATGTTCAAGCACCAATTACTAGAATAATAATTTTCAGTAATATACCAAAATATAGCTATATAGCAAAAAAGATAAGAGAATGTGCTCCAAGTAAAATTCAATTAGGTTTTAAAGAAACTCTAACTAGAAATGAGAATTTTTTAGAATTTATTACTGACATTCTACCATTTAATCTTGACATTAATAAAGAAATATTTGATACAATCAGAGCTAACATTATTCCTACCTGTCGACTTCCAAGTATAAAACAAAAAGATTTATTAAAATATTTCTCACATGAAGATAAAGTAAAAATATTAGATCAAGAACAAGAAAAACTAGCAAGGGAGATGGGAGAGGGGCATAGATTAATCTTTGGGGTTGCAGGAAGCGGAAAAACAGTTATTTTAATTGCTCGAGCAAGGATTCTTGCTAAGCGTCATCCAGATTGGAAAATTCTTATCTTATGTTATAATAGATTATTAAAGGAACTCCTCTTTAGCTTGCTTAATCCACAAGATTTTGATGCAGATATTACTATTAATACTTTTCATGGATGGGCTCGTAGCTATATAATGAATTCAACTGTTTATTTTTCTTCTTTATACCAAAAAGCTGAAAAAAGCGCAGAAAAGGAAGATAG
>JBHLLE010000676.1:0-2848 GCA_048885945.1 Candidatus Hermodarchaeota archaeon
ATAGATACTAACGGATCTAATCCGGAAGTTATGAAAAACCTAATGCCCTTTATTGATAGAGTTGCTTTAGATATGAAATCTCCTTTAACCAGTAAACGATTAGAGAAAATAATACAAGGTAATACCGATCCAAAAAAAATTATTGAAACATTCAATATTATAAACAATGCGAAAGAAATTGATTTTGAAATTCGCACCACCTTTGTTAAAAATATGTTAAAAATGGAAGACATTGGCCAAATCATGAAATTTCTGATTAAAAACAATTTTAGAGGAAATTTTGTGTTACAGCAATACCAATACTCTGAAGGAGTAGGAAAAGAGTACGAGAATAAATTTGTAAAACCTGAACACGAAGAATTAGTTTTAAGTCTCAAACCGTATCAATTATTAGATTTACCTTTTAATCTTTTTCTTAGAGACGATATAGTTGGGTATTGTAAAGTAGAAAAAATTATTAAAGAATTTGATACGAAATCAGTCTCTTAAACATTTCCAGTTAGAGAATTTTCGCTTAGATGATTTGTATTTTATATAGTATGAAATCTTATTGCAATTATGAAAGAAACAGATTCTCTTACGATAATTCAAGAAAGAATTGACGAGTTTATTAAAAATCACGGAGGATATTGGCCCCCATTATCTATGCTTGCTGCGATTACGGAAGAAGTTGGTGAATTAGCCAGAGAGTTAAACCATTTAGAAAGATATAAACCCAAGAAAGCTGAGAAGACGGATGTGAGAAGTTTAGGAGAAGAACTTGGAGATATCATTTTTTCTGTTATTTGTCTTGCGAATTTTTACAATATAAAATTAAACGAAGAACTACTCCAAGTTCTTAAAAAATATCAAAAAAGAGATTCTAATCGATTTATTTGAAAAATTTGCGTTAAGATACAAAAAATAGCTTGTTATTTACATTTAAGTTCCTATAATATTCTTATTTTTAATTATATCGGAAAAAATATTAAGTAGGAATTATTTAATACCTAAAAAATGTTAAGAGATGGCTTAGAGAAAAAGGAAATACTGGAAATTTTAAAAGAAAAATTAGCTCTAGATTACTCCTATGAATCTGGAAATATATTAGGATCAATGTGCACAGAGCCTCTTGAAATTGGGAAAGAAGTCTTTGTTAAATACATCTCAAAAAATCTTGGAGATCCGGGATTATTTAGAGGTACTGCTCAATTAGAAGAAGAATTAATAGCAGAAATTGGAGAATTATTAGGGGGTTCAAATGTAATTGGAGCTATAACTACTGGAGGAACGGAGGCAAATATTATTGCCATGCGAATTGCTAAAAAATTACGACCTGATATTGAAGATCCAGAATTTATAGTACCCCGTTCGGCTCACGTTTCTTTTGATAAAGGGCTCGATTTCATGTCTGGAGGAATCAAGCTACGCAAAGCAAATTTAACTGAAGATTACAATTTAGATTTAAATCACTTCGAATCTTTGATTAATAAAAATACGTGTGGAGTGGCAGGTATAGCGGGTACAACTTCATTAGGTTTAATAGATCCCATTAAAGAAATTGGAAAAATAATTGATGGAAAAGATATATTTTTTCACGTAGATGCTGCTTTCGGAGGATTTGTCTTGCCATTTCTTAAAAGAATGAACTATAAAATACCCCCATGGGACTTTAAAGTAAGAGAAGTTGATTCAATAACGGCGGATCCTCATAAAATGGGTTTAGGACTTATTCCTACGGGAGGATATTTCGTAAGAAACGAGTCAATTTTACATTCCGTGGGTTTTGAAATACCTTATCTCGCGGGAGGTACTTTTAAGCACCTGCATTTAGTAGGAACTAGACCGGGAGCTCAAGTAATCGCCTTTTGGGCAATCTTAAAACATCTAGGACTAGAAGGATTCACGGATATTGTGAGAGCGTGCATGGAAAATACAAATTTCTTAAGTCAACAAATTTCAGATATTAATGGTATTAAATTAGCAGTAAAACCCCAGATGAATGTAGTTGGAATCACTACTGAAAATAGGGAGAGTATTTGCGATTTAGATACAGAGCTCCGAAAAAAGAATTGGATGTTAGGAAAATTTGAAGATCTAAATCTCATAAGAATTGTTATTATGCCTCACATCAAAAGAACGCATTTAGTTGATTTTATTAGGGACCTTAAAGTTTGTGTTAAAAAGTTGAAACTTTAACGATCTTTTTATATTTCATCTAACTCGTCCCACGAATTCAATTCGTAACTTTGAATTTCTTTTCCAACAACATCATTAATAGCACTTAATTGATTTAAGATTAATGAATCGGTAGGATTATTTTTCTCCCGTATAAAAATTAAATCTTTGTTAAGCCATTCTATACTTTTTAAATCCTCAAAAAGCTTATCACATTTTTTTTTTATCCCTTCTAAAGCTTTTTCAGTTAAATTAGGATTTATGACTTTATAATCCTGAACAAATAGTGGCCCTCCGGTAACTATTAAATTGCGGGCATTTACACCTAAGTTTTTCAACTTTTTTTTAGCTGAATTAGCAGAAATTAAAACGAGTGTCTCTTCTTTTATTATTTTAGAAATTAATTCTTTTAATTCTAAATCCGATTCTTTTGTAGAAATTGTCTCGTTTTTGAGATATTTGGAAAAAATTGGTTCAAGTTTTCTGTTAAGATTTTCTAATTTTGAAAGAAATAGGTTATTATTTGAATTAGTTAAATTATACTCTGGAACAATTTTTCTGATTAATACTTTTATATCAATTAAGTCGTCAATTGCGGTTAATAACGATTTTACTTCTTTAGAATTTAGCTTTTTCATTTTAATATTGCAAATATTTTATCTTAAATAAGTTAAAAATAATAAAAAAATAT
>JBHLLE010000677.1:0-2847 GCA_048885945.1 Candidatus Hermodarchaeota archaeon
TATCATGAGTATATTGTGGGGATAAAAGTTCGTTAATATTCAAAACACATCTGATATCATTAATTTCCATAAGATCCTCAATTTTTCCATTGTTTAAATTAGTAATAAAGAAAAAGGTACGATTTTGAGAATATGAATTGTTAGCTTCTGTTTGTATTACATCCTTTAGATTGTACAGAGCAGTTGATTCTAAATCAATTACATTAAAACCTACTGTATATAATTCAAGTGCATGAAGGTGTTTAAGGTCAACATAAGGAAATATAACAAGATTCTTTTGTTGAAAAAAAAGAATATTTAAAAATTCTGGCGTAATAAAATCCGTTCCAGTATCCACTAACTTCACCAAGAAACTATTTAATTGATATAAAAATAATTTAATCTGAATTAAAGTAATGAAAAATAATTTGGACTATTAAATCCTGAAAGCATTGAACTACGTTTTTACCTTCCAACGCAATTACAGGATATACTACAAGAGTTCCATCTGGATATTTTTCCATTAAAGGTAAACCTAGATGTTTTTTAAAATCTTCAATTGAAATAATGTCTTTTAAATCTCTTTTATTTAATTGAAGTATATAAGGAATTTTTTGTCTTTTCGCAAAGGCTATAAGTTCCCGAAAGCTACGTTTATTCTGTTCCATTTTTTCGATTTGGGAATCACCTACGAAAATAATTCCATCGGCGCCATCAAGAATGTATTCGCGAGTAGATAGAAATCTTTCCTGACCTGTACAAGTAACTATTTGAACAATAATGTTATATTTTTTATCTTTGAGCTTAAAATTAAACGAAATAAAAAGTGAATCTTGCCAAAGAGTTCTCCCGTCCTTAGTTTCAATAGAATAGCCATCAGTTAATTTTAAGGAATAGAATTTTTCGCGAAGTCTAAAAAAGTTAGTTGTCTTTCCTGACTCACCTGGACCCCAATATACCACTTTAAATTGAATTAAACCGTCGCATTCTTTAAGATTAATGGAATCGTTTGATTTTATGCTGCTTTTTTCGGAATTTTTCGAATTAATCATCCTGTGATTAACCTCCTAAGAGATTGAACCAATCTTATCCTTAAAAATTTCCTTTTTAAGTTTTTTAATATGCTCTTTTAGTTCTTTTTCCGTCATTTTTAAGGTCTTTTTAATAGTACCACTATTTTCTATAATCTTTTTAATTTTCTGACCAAATCTGTTCATTTGTAATATAATTACCCCGATATTGACCTCTTTATCTGCTAATAGAACAACAAGAATCTCTCTCTTTCCTTTATTTTGGATGTTTACTTCACCAATAGATTTTACAAACAACTGTAAGTTATTATAAATTATGGAAGCTCTTTCTAAATAGTCCGTATCGAAGAAATCTTGACCCTGTCTCGATACCCCGTATAAAGCAGCACCAATAGAGCTTAAATCCCAATAGTTCAATTTGCGGTCAAATCTGGAATCGACTGCGATTATTTTCGCGTCTTGATCTATTGTTAAAAGTCCATAAACAAAACCCTTTCTCGTCAATTTGCCATAGTTTTCTCTCATTTCGTCTAATATTTCAGTTATTTTGTTCTGATAAAGAACTTTTGGAATCACATTGATTGACATTTTTAGTGATGAGTTAAGTAATTTTATTACAAAAATAATCTAACGTCTATATTTAAAGAAAAAATTTGAAAATCAACTAAGTTGATTTACCATAAAATTTTCTTATCAAATTATTAATTTCACTTAAATATTCAAATAATTGTATCTAATGTTTTTTGAATAAGTTTAGGGTACTTCTTTTTATTCTGAAAATTATTTTTACATTTTTCGTAATTAAAAACTATTTTTTCTAGAATCCTTTCAACTCTTTCTTTATTTAAATAATGATCTTCGCATAAAAGTCTCATAAGTTCAGTTTTATTTGGTAGATTCCAAGTTAAATCATCAATATTTTCGATTACTTCAGGAATAAGAAAGATTTTTCTAATCTTAGTAATTACTTCAGGAGTTAATTGATTAAAGTCGTATTGATCTTTCTTATTATAAATGATTCCTTCGATATTCCTATATTTCTTAATTAATTCTAAAGCGGTTAGAGCTCCTATCCCATGTATCCCTTTATTATAGTCAGTTCCTATTAGAATTGCAAGGTCAATCAATTGGAATTGATCAAGTCGCAAGATCTTCAAATTTTCTTCTAAACTAATGTAATAAGGTTCAATTCTTTTATAAATCCATTTTCCTTTAACTTTCTTTCTCAATGATTTTTTTAAATTTTGTAATATGTGTGGACACCCATGTAATAAAATATCAAAATCTTGAGAATTTGCAAAATTAGCAATCTTTTTTTTTACCAAGTAAGCACATTGCGCTTCTGAAGATGCAGGTGATTCAAGAAAAGGTATTCCAAGCGCATTTAGCAATAATTTTGATTCAGAGATCATATTTGACCATAAAAATTCTTTGCTAAGAGATATATTTCTAGCGCTTTGAAGATTTCCCTCTCTTATTGCTTTACGATACATTTTCTTCGCAAAATTGAAATCATTAAGATAATTTTTTGTAATCTTACGTTTTAATTCGGGTTCTCTTCCATCAAAACAAAAAATAGGAAATAGATTTAAACTATAAAGAAAATTAATCCTATATAGCATACCATATAAATGTGAAATTACTCGCTGTGTTCGATCCATCAAAAATTTGGAAGTAGAAGAATTTTTAGGTTTTAATGAATAATTAAAAAATCCAAAAATTATGTTTGGAGCGTCAATGGCTATAATTTTACCGTTTAATTGCGAATAGTTGATTTTTCTTCTTACAATTAATTCTCCTAATTTAACTCCCATATAGCAATATTTATTTTACGCCT
>JBHLLE010000678.1:0-2839 GCA_048885945.1 Candidatus Hermodarchaeota archaeon
CCGATCTCGATGGTTATATCTCAGACTATCCATTTCATTCTGGCATTGGTTCCTTTTTTTGCCAATGTCTTTGCGTAATAAATTTTTATTATGGCAGAATTCGCAACTAAAATTACAACCTGAAGTAAAGAATACCATTGCTACTTTACCAGGAATATCTTTCGTGGAAATATCAACAATTCCGCCTATTCTCATAATTCAATTTGTATGTAATTTTATTTCAATAAAATTTTTCTTATTAATCAAGGAATAAAACACTAAAAAAATATAAAGACTCTATTGGTTTTTTCTATAAAATATGAAGACTTAAATATTTATATTCTTTCTTTCAATTCATGGAAGTTCCATCAAATTCCTCTTTTGATTCAATCAGCCCTTCTGCTAAATCATTACTTTTAATTAAATCCTTGACCACTATACCTTTTATAAAAGAAGCAGTTAAATTATTAGGGATTAATAAGAATTTACATCATGATAATGAAAAATTTACTTCCTATCAATCCATTTTAAGAAGTATACATTTTGAAACTAGATATTGGTCAATCGATGAGGCTCTCTCAGCAATTAATTTAAATAATATTCTTGAATTTTCTTCTGGTTTCTCGTTTCGTGGATTAAGTAAATGTGAGAATTCAGAAATTTTTTATATTGATACTGATTTACCTCAAATTTTAGAAACAAAAAAGAAGATGATTAGAGAACTGTCTAAAAAATACTGCACGTATGCAATTAGTAATTTAAAACTCCTAGAATTGAACGTATTGGATAAAGATGCTTTCACCAAAGTTATTAATCAATTTCCAAATGGTCCAGTCGCAATTGTAAACGAAGGTTTACTAATGTATCTTACTAAAGAACAAAAAAAAGAACTATGTTCCGTACTCCATGAAATATTACAGCAACGAGGAGGTTATTGGATAACCGCAGATGTGTACATAAAAAGAGACGAACAATCTGCGCTCTCATTTGATATCTTCAGTAAAGATGGAAGGGATTTTTTAACAAATCATAACGTAGAGGAAAATAAATTTGAGAGCTTTAAATCAGCCAAGGAATTCTTTGCAAATTGTGGTTTTGAGCTCTATAAGAAAGTTGAAGTCTCTCCTGTAAAAGTAAGTTCAAGAAAATGGCTTAGAAAAGTTCCGAGAGATATACTTGAAGAATTAAAAACAAGAACGAAGATAAGGGAAACATGGATCTTAAAACCTATTAAAGAGATAAAAGAATAAAAGAATAAATTAACTTATATGTGAGTAAATATGTGTTGTATTTTTTTGAGTAAGATTTTTGAATTGAGAATATTATAATTTAAATTATTTTAAGTCAAATTAAGTTGATATTAATCAAGATAGTAAAAATCTGAAAAAAGGAAAAAAACACTAAAAATAAAAAGACTCTATTGGTTTTTTTTCAATTATTAGTTTTCTTAAAAATAAAAAGAAATATTAAAAAAATTCAAAATTATAAGATTTCATTCTTAAACGTTATTTCTAAAACAGATTTTCTTTTTTGTAATAATCACGATTCCAATCAATGCTATTATGCTAAATAACAAATGAAAATTACCCATTGGAATAGAATCTTTGCTTTTATCACCACCACTCCCACCGCCACCGCCACTACTGCCACCCCCACCGCTGCTATCACCACCATTTGAAGTATTAATTAAAGAATATTTAGCAGTAAATGCATCTGGTTCATAACCAGTAGCATATGAATATGTATTTCCCGTAATTATAATTTCGTAAGGACTTTTTATAACTAAAGAATACGCAGCATCGTGATCGTCTCCTCCGATCTCTTTTTCCCATATTTGGGTTCCATTTGTATAATATTCCCCTAAGACTATCTTTTCTTTTCCAGAATCTTGATAATTTTCACACGCAAGAGCAAAAATTTTATCATTTATTATTTTAATGTCATCACCAACATCTTCATTGGAAAAATCTAAGAGTTTATGCCATTCTTCCCCTCCAGTTGAATTATATTTTAATATTATAGCGTCTTCGTCTACAGGACCAAATACTGTTCCCATTATGTATATCTTATCATATGAATCTACGGCTACAGAAGATCCATAATCATCAGGAAGATGATATGGATTACTCCATATCGTAGCCCATTCTAATTCTCGAGTCGTATTATATTTCATTAAAATAATAGAACTAACATTTCTTCCTACAATATATATATTATCATTAGAATCAACGATTATATCATTTCCTGAAGTAAATTCTCCTCCACTTTTATATATCCATTCTGTTTCAACATTGCCACTAGAGTTATCGATTTTTAATAATATAATATCATTATTCCAACTTGTACCATTATCACCTGTAACATAAATATAACCATCTTTACCCATAGTTATTCCATTACCACAGCTATAACCTTGACCTCCCCATGTTGAATTCCATTTTAAGTCCCCTGTGGCATTAAATTTTAGAGTATTTGCAAAACTCGTGGATCCCTCTAAATGATAACCTGTAATATAAGTACTATCTTCTGAATCAATAAAAATGTCATAACATGCTGCACCATCCACCCCCCATGTTTTCTCCCATTCCAAATCTCCAGAATTATTATATTTTAGATAAAAGGCTTTTCTCAAACACGGAATCGAACTATTTCTACTATATCCTACTACATGTGAATTATTATTAGAATCTAGAGCAATACTTACTCCATAATCTTCATGATCCTCTTGGTTATAGGTGTATATTTTATACCAATCCTCATTTAAATAAATAGCAGAGGTCTCTAATTTAGATTTTTTATTAGAATCTACCGAATCTAGTTGTTTGTTTGTATTATTTTGTATTGTTAAATTAGAACTCAA
>JBHLLE010000679.1:0-440 GCA_048885945.1 Candidatus Hermodarchaeota archaeon
CTGTAAGTAATAATTTCCTCCCAAGATAATATTCGTATTTTTCTCTATTTTGAAGCGATAATAAATTAAGTGGTACTTTTACTATTTGATCCTCTTTTGAGCAATGTTTTTCAATTATGTTTTTTATATAGATTGATAATTCAATGTGATACTTATTAATAAAATCAATATACTCCGAACAGTTCTCATATAATTGATTAAAAACATCTCTTTCGATATTTTTTCTAATAATTTCTTCATGATTATAATATTTAATAGCTTTCCACGAGTATATTTTAAGCTGTCTTTCAATTAAGGAATTTATTTCTTTTAATAGCTTATCAGATTTTAAAATACAATGAAATTCAGGATATACACCAAATAATTGAAACTTCTTGTTAATTTTAGGATTTTCGTTATATATTTTGAAATTCGACTTGTTAAACTCTGGAATTTCAATA
>JBHLLE010000679.1:450-2838 GCA_048885945.1 Candidatus Hermodarchaeota archaeon
CGTTGATATAAGTTATCCATAAAGGGTGGGTGAATATTAGCGATGTTAAGAAATCGAATAGATTATAAATCTTTAGATTTACTGGACCTGAGATCGCCTTTAAAATATCATTAATTTCGCTTTCATCCATATCTTCAAAAAATTCAAATAATTGGTATGTCCAAGGTTGCAAATCATCATCGAATTTACGATAAAAAATGGTTTTATTATTATCAATAAAATTCCAGAGTTTATTGTATATTTTATACTCTTGAATAAGGTTATCGATGGCGGAAACTTGCTTAGATTCAAGAAACAACGAATTAAATAAACTATTTCCCTGTTCTGTTAAAATATATGCATTGTTTTTTGATTTATTTTTTCCTATACTTTCTATATAGGCAGATTTTTTCAAATAAAACGCTTCAATTTCATCGCTCTTAAGTCCATTCTCTAAATCAAGATTTTGTAGCCAATTTAAACTTCGGGATAAGGTAGAATCAACTAAATTCGTCTTTTTTTTTAATTCAGAGTAATTCACGGGATTCACATTTTCACCGATAAATTTAATAATATCAAGAAATTTCGAGTTTTGAAAGTATTTCATATCCATCATATTACTTTTTTTATATATATTAAATATAAGGATATTCTCATTTATATCTCTCCCATGTGTGGTAGTGATTTTCTTGAGAAGAAAATAAATTCCATAATTTTCAAATTAATATTTAGAGAAAAAGGATTTTTTCCGTTTTTAATCTAAAATCTAAGAAAATATATGAAAATTAATATGAGAGGATAAAAAAAATGAAATGTGATCTTCATGGATTCAGATTATTTGACGCAATCGAAGAGATTATAGATTTCATAGATTCTTGCATATCATCGGGGGAAAGATTAATAATTATCATTCATGGGTACAAACATGGTCAAGTTCTTAAAAATTATTTTCGTTCAAAAGAATTTATAGAAGATATGGAAGACGAAGGATTTATTTTAAAAGAATTAACCCATCCAAATCCAGGAGCATCTTTGTTTAGAATAATCTGAATAAATCTCACAAGAATAAGTAAATTATTTAATTTCAAATTACAATAAAGGAGGTGAAAAACATGGGGAATAAAAAAATGACATCCAAAGCCGCTCGAAGAATTCAATCACATGCGGATAAAACTGGAAAAAATCAAACTTTTAAAGCAAGAGCACAACGAGCCGCTGATAAAAACAATAAATAAGAATAATTGGAAAAATATAATATTTTTTTTATTAAAACTATTACTATAAAGATAAAATTTAATTTTTTATAGGATAATATTGGTTTTTATAAGAATCATGAATAATTTTTTTCACAAACCTATGATTATTAATCTTCAAAAGTGAACATTTCCATTTTTAGGAAAATTCCATCCTTTTCAAAAGTTATGTCTACTTTAGCATATGGAGTGACAATTTTATTCATCTTTCTCTCTTCATAACCATTTTCTATAAGCTTATCCCTTATTAAATCTAAAGCTATTTGAGAATTTTTAATTAATCTTTCTTTTGTTTCTTCCATGAGATTAATAAAATAACTTCATTTTTTTATATTTTTCTATTAAAAAGATAATAATTGAAAAAAATTCTTTCTAAATTATTATTAATCTTAAATACTACTGAAAATTTTTCTTTTTTTTTTGAAATTTTGAATAAGATTTCTTTCATTCTGAATTAAAACTTTATTATGAGAACCAATTCGCGTAAAAGCTTGACCTTTTTTAATATTATAAATATTATTTTTTACTTCATATATCTGACCAATTTGATGTTTAATTATTATTAACAATACTTTATTATATCCTTCCTTAACTCTCATTGATATTTCGATATTTTTTTTATCTCCTGCTATAAAAAAGTGTTTTAATTCGATATTTGGTGTTGGATCAATATAATCTTTTATAATTTGAAAAAAAATCTGACTCAATTCTCTTGTTAAATTTATTGAAGTATATATCCCGTTATAATAATCATTATCATCATCAATTCCTATAATAATATAGCTTGGACCAAAATAGAGTTCTGGTTTAATGATATTCGATAATGAAATTATATCCTTTATTAAATCTGTTCTTGCTTTATTTTTTTTATTTGGATCTTCATGAAATAATTTATAAAATTCTAATTTAAAATCTAAATTCTCACATTCTCTTCTTTTTAATAATTTTTTGATAAATTCTTCATCAATAACTGCATTATTCCTTAAGTTTCGTGGTTTTATAAATTTTAATAATGCATTTACCATTATTGGAGCTATAATAACTAAAATCATTATAACCATTATAATTATAGGTATTTGTGTCCAACTTGATGTAATTGCCATTGTTATTAAAAGAAAAATGCAAATAAAAATTACCCAGATTGCACAACATTTAC
>JBHLLE010000680.1:0-2832 GCA_048885945.1 Candidatus Hermodarchaeota archaeon
CACAAACATCAGCAAGATTGAAATTCAATTTTATAGGTGAAATGACTTACGAGAAAAATTGGCAAATTAACGATATAATGTCTAAGACGAGACGAGATATTTTTTCCCAATCGGAAAAGTTTAATATTTTACAATTAATTTGGGAGATTTCTGATGTTTCTGAAATGAGAGAAAACGATATAAGTCCTGGAATAATAGAAGATTATATTTTGGAACACCCAGATGATGAGTTTAAACAATTTGTCGAAGAAAAGTTAAGCGATGAAAAATCCAATTTTAACATTGAAAAATTGACCCAATTTGGAATAGGTGCTATAAAGAAGGCTTTGAAAAGAATGGAAAAAGAAAAAGAGGTTTGAGATAAATCTTGAAGATTACTAAATTAACGTTTAAAAATTTCATGGGATATAAAAATCTTAATCTTCCTAAAAATAACGAGAGTTTGCCTAACGGATTAATTTTAATAAGCGGTAAGAATTCTTATGGAAAATCTTCAATCCTCCAGGGAATTTTATTAGCGTTTTTTGGTCCAAAAGTTTTTCCTAATAGAAATGCAGAATCTTTCATTACTTATGGGGAAGAAAAATCAGAACTCTATGTTCATTTTGTTTTAGATAATGTTCAATACTATATTTATCGAAAATGGGGTAGAAGTGGAAGTGCAACTTCAAAATTTTTCGAGTGGGATGCTAAAATAAAAAATTATCGTGAAATAAAGAAGGTAAATATTGAAAATTTTTTTGAAATTTCCCGAGATCAAGCGTTAAATACCGTATTTATAAGACAAGGGGAGGTTGAAGAATTAGCAAATAAAAAAGGTGCTGAATTAAGAGAGATGATCATTGATCTCTTTCGCCTCGATATAATTGACGACGCTTTAAAACATTTAGAAATTGAAATGAAATCTAAAAATTATGAAAAAGAGAAGTTAGAAAAAAATCGTGTACCAATTCAAAGAATTGAAGAAGATATAAAAAGATTAAATGATGAAAAGGAAAATTATAAGAGTAATATTGATGAAAAAAAGAAAAAAATAAAGGATTTAGAAGTAGAATTAAATCACCTACCTTCTCAAGATTTAATATCAGAACTGCAAGATCTTTATAAAATACGAGATATAAATAAGGAAAAATATAATTCTTATAACACAGATTTTAAAGCTAAAATCAATAAATTAAATTTAAATATTGAAAATTTTAGCACATTAGATAAAATTAACGATAAAATAGACGCTCTAAACAATTCAAAAGTTAAAATAGAAGCTAGTAAAAAATCTTCAGAAGAAAAAAAGAACGCTATTACTAAGGGTTTTGGAAAAACTAAAGGCAGAATTGAGGATATAAACAATAAAATAAATTTAATGGAAAGGAGTCTTAAATTCATTGAAAGTAAAGGAGGTAAGAAAATAGCTTTATGTCCAACATGCCAAAGTGAACTTACACAAGAACATTATGACGAAGTTATTCAAAAATTTAAAAATGACATTGAAACAAATCAAAAAAAAATAAAAGATATTAATAAAGTATTACAAAGCCAAGAAAAAGAAGTAAATAGTAATCAAAAAAAATTAGATGATGTCAAAAAGGAAATTGCCTTCATTCAAGCTTTAAAAGATGATTTTGAGAATTATAAACTAGCGGAAAAAAAGTCAATAGAAGTAGAAAAAAAACTCAATGATTTTCTAAAAAAATACAAAAAAATATTTAGAGATACAAGTTTAGAAGGAATAAAAAAGCTATCCCTAGACATAGTAAAATTAAATGAAAATTTAATATCAAATCAAAAGGAATTAAACCAAAAAGAAGAGGATATTAAAGTTAATGATAAAAGGATATCTGATCTTCGCGATGAAATCCTTAGAATGAAAGAATTAGGTAAAAGAATTGGTGATATGGAAATTGATATCGAACATATTAGTAAAGCAAAAGAACTCGTTCGCCGTTTTGTTACGGAATATATGGTGGTAAAGCGTTTAGTAAAAAATATAACTCTAAAAACAGATAAATACATTAAAGATTTTACATCAGGTCAATATAGTGATTTAGATTTAGATCTTTCTGGTACAAGAAAGACAGGACTTTCACTTAAAATTAAAGATAATTTCAACGGGGAATTTGAGTCAATAGAAGTTCTTTCTGGAGGAGATCGCACAGCTTTAGGTATGGCATTAAGGCTTGCAGTAAGCGAATTAATGAGCATAATTCGTCCTACTAAAGATTCCCCAAAAAAAAATCCTAAAATAGATTTTCTCTTACTTGACGAACCTTTAGCAGCTTTAGACGAAACTCGTCGTGAACGAATACTAAAACACTTAACTAAATCTAAAACATTTTCTCAGGTTTTCCTTATAACGCACACTGTTATTCCCCCGGAGATTCAAACTCATAAAATAATAGTCGATAAAGATTTGTCAACAGGAATAAGCTCTGCTAGATTTGATAAATTATCCTTATTCTTTTAATCAAGTTAAAAATTTTTTGATTTTTCGTTAATTCAAATTAAAATAGATACAATATTTTCTATTAGTTTATAAGTAGTTAAAAGATAATTAAAAAAAAATAAAATATTTATTAATATAGTTTATAAATCTCTTGCTTTTACAGTTTTTCGACCATTATCCTTAGCTCTTTTTACAGCTTTATCAAGCATAGTCATTATGATACTATTTAGGCTATCTCCATCAAGAACCCCACTACTTGTATTACAGTCTTTACCTTTTATAAATTCTCTTACTTTAGATTTGACAAATAATGGTTCGGATCCGCTTTTTTTGGCTGCTGGTTTTTTTTTAGCCATTTTTGATTTCTCCTCTTTATTAATTGTGAATTTTTA
>JBHLLE010000681.1:0-2831 GCA_048885945.1 Candidatus Hermodarchaeota archaeon
AGATAGAAAAACCTAAAAATAAGATCAGAGAGACTCATGGTAAAAATTCTAATAAGATGTCCAGCTTGTAAGAAGACTGGATTTATCAATGTTGGAGAAGAATCTTTTAAAAATGTCATTCGCGGTCTTCTAGCTGTAAATATAGAATCTAAAACAATTTGCGAACATAGTTTTATTGTTTACCTTGATAGGAATTTTAAGCTCAGAGATTATTTCATTGCCGATTTCAAAATTAATATTCCTGAAGTTACCCCCCTTAGTGATAAAAAAGAAATAAGCGTTCCAAGTTCGGAAATTATTGATTTAGATTTAATAAAGCTGAATATTTCTGCGATTTTATTGACTTATGTCGTTAAATCTATTTTATTTAAAAAGAAAATAATCTTAATATTAGAAGATGATTTTTTATATCGTCATATTATTAATTTCTTCGAATACATTACTCAAGATACATTTGAGTACGATCTTTCTTTAATTAGTAAAGAAGAATATAACAACAATAAAAAAAACTACAAAGATTATATGGTATTCGAAGGATCAAGGATTGTTAATAATGTAAATAATACTATTCAACCAAAAAAACTAAAAGTCGAAAAAAAAATTGTACAAAACTTCTTAACTGAATCTCAATTGTCAACAAGTCTTATTCTTCTAAAAAATGAATTTCGTAAAACTTATGTACTATCAAAAACAATCGTAGATTTTATTGATAGTCATACGGACGAAGAAAAAATAAATGCTACAAAAATATTAGAAAATTTGGAAAAGACTCACAACATTAAAGTTGATAGGCTTTACTTAAATTACTTAATTGAGATTGTTAATAATTACTTTAAAATTAAAATACCTATTATATACGATAGTTTTCTTGGATTTATTTGAAAATTCTATTTGATTTTACCATGAGATATTAAGAATTTTTTTATACAAGTTAGGCAATTTATTTATTAACATTATTCAATTTTGAATGTTATAAGGAGATTTATATGGTACTATATCAGCTTACAATTGCCCGAATTATTCAGATTTACGTTGGGTATGGTTCTATAGCAGCTTTTTTCTTATATCTAGCTTATAAAACTCTTAGACAAGAAAAAAAAAGGCTAAATGTTATTTTTAGTTTTTTGTACATCTTTACGGCAATCGGAATGATTATCACTTTTATATACGCACCAATCACAATATCAGAAATCGCTACTATGCTCCATTATATCGCAATCTATATTATAATATTCTCGACTATATTTCTCTTAGCCTTTATTTTAACCTTTCTAAAGACTGAAGAAGTTTTTGACGCTAAAAAACTATTTACATTAATTATTATTTTCGCAATACTCACATCTATTATCTTTTTTATCCCAGATGGTATTGAAATTAACGAGAGCACTGGATGGAACCCTCATTGGAGTTGGCCACTTTATATCTATGTTGCGGTATTAATGGCTTCCTTTCCCATTGCTCCTTCTTTATATTATTCTACTCTCATATATAAAAAGTTTGAAGACGATCTGCTAAAAAAAAAGTGGAGATTTTTTATGATTGGAATGTCTGAGCTTTTTATCGTTGCTTTAGGAACTTTTTTAGTCCACGCAATAAATAATCCTACTTTAAGAATAATTTTTGGACCAATATCTGCGATATTATCCATATCAGGAGCATACTTAATGTATTATGGGTACGCAAAGAAGTTTAAACCTAAATAAAATCAATCTTTTTAACTAAATTTTTTTTAAATCTTTTTACGATTCAAAACTATCTTGTTATGTTATTAAACTTTTCTTGATTAAGAACTTAGGAATTTTAAAGAATTTAAAGCTCAATAACATCACAACTTATCTGTTTCAGAAGTCGTTCAGCGCTGGGGGGATCCGTCTTATAAGTATAAAGCATTTTCTTAGTTCGTAATTTCAATTTTACTGTATCTTTTATGCGTTTAACTCGGCAGTGGACGCTGAATTCTGAGAGTTTAAGAAATTTTTCCTCATCAAATATTTCTCGTGGCAAATCTAATCATTTAGTCTTATATATGTTATGAAATAATGTATTAAACATAGAATTTTAATTTTATTATGTTGGATAATTGTAATTATTATCTTCAACAAAAATTTATCCAAAAAACTTATTTTTAATCGTAATTTTTTTTTCTTAATTAATTATCATTGAATCAGCAACTTAAAAAAAAGTAAAGTGTTCATAAATGAGTCCGATTGACGATCCCGTAAAGAGAAGAATTGCGAGATATCATTTGTTAGAGAAAAGCGTTTGTAGACGATGTGGAGCTCTCAATCCAATAAAAGCTACAAAATGCAGAAGATGTCATGGTAAAGATTTGCGGCAAAAAAAGCGGGAATTAACGAAGTAATTCTATACTTTTCCTACTAATAAATCTAAAATCCTTTAGTCATCTTTTGTATAATAAATATAAACCTTAGTCATATCAATTTAATTAATTGTATAAGTTCTTTCTTCTTAGACCAAAAAGCTGATATAATCAACAAAAATTACTTATACTTAAGTAGATCAATTTCAAAAAATAAGTTAAAAGTGAATAAAATTGAAAGCAATAGTCTCTGTAATTGGTATGGATAAGCCTGGGATAGTGGCGGGAGTATCCACAATATTGGCCAAACATCAGGTGAATATAACAGACATATCACAATCGTATGCTCAAGAATTTTTTACTATGATAATGGTGGTAGATTTTGAAAAAAGTCCTTCCACACTAAAAGAAGTCGATGAAGATTTAAAGAAAGTGGGTGACGAAATCGGAGTGTTCATCTCAATTCAGCACGAAGATATATTTAAAGCTATGCATCGTATCTGAAATTTAA
>JBHLLE010000682.1:0-2828 GCA_048885945.1 Candidatus Hermodarchaeota archaeon
TATTACAGATCAGCAGCGCAAAGACCATTTAAGTTGCTACAACAACAAATCTATTTTAAAAACTCCAAATATTAACAAGATTGCAAAAGAAGGGATAAAATTCTCTAAGTTCTATTGTACTAATCCTATTTGCATGCCAAATCGTAGTACAATATTCACGGGAGAATATCCTTCTGTTCATGGAGTTACAACCAATGGTAGAAATTTACCACATGATACCAGAACTTTTGCAAATATATTATCAGAAAATGACTATTACACGGCAAGTTTTGGAAAAATTCATTTAAATTATTTTGGGGGGTATATAAGAGGTCTTTTCGATAATCCGCATACGAGTCAAGAATTTACACTTCCTCAAGATTATCCAAAACTTACCAATTACTCACCATATTTTGGATTATCAGAAACTAAAATTGTATCTGGTCATGGAACATTAACAGGTCATCCAGATTATCAAGAATGGATGATGGAAAAGCTGAGAACTGATGAAGTTTTACAATCAAAGTTGAAAATAAAACCGGATGCAACGGATAAAGATTTAGAAAAAGCAATTAAGCGATGTTTCCATATTAAAGTAAAAGAATCGTTCGTAGGTTTACAGGTCTGGAAGCATAAAATTCCAGAGGAATTATACACAACCACTTTCGTAAAAGATAATACCATTCAATTTTTAGAACGTTTTGCTAACGGTAACTATTCTCAAAAAAATTTTTTAGCAATCGCTTCATTTCCAGATCCCCACGCTCCTTTCACCCCTCCAGGAAAATATTTTGATATGTATAAACCAGAAGATATCATTTTACCCGAAACATTCAATAATACCCATGAAAAAAGTTCTCAATTTATGAGAGATCATTTCATGCATACAAAAAAAACAGAAGGTACTAACGATAAAGATTTTCCGTTAGCTATAGAATTAACAGAAATTGAAGCTAAACGCGTAATTGCTGCTATGTATGGTATGGAAAAAATGATCGATGATGCAGTAGGAGAAATTCTTAACGCATTAGATAAGTTAGGATTAGCAGAAAATACAATAATTATTTACACCACGGATCACGGAGAATTAGGAGGAGACCATCGTTTTTTTTTCAAAGGTCCATTTCTATATCAGGGCTTAATTAATATACCATTTCTAATTAAAATACCTAACTCTTCACAAAAAGGAGAAACACACTCACTTGCAGCTTCGATCGATATTCCTGAGACGATTTTAGAACTTGCAGGAATATCAATCCCAAAATCCATGCAAGGAAAAAGTTTAACTCCTATATTATTAAATAATAATGAAAAAATAAAAGACGAGATTTATATTGAAATGGATGACGATTTTCAGGAAGAAAAAACTAGAACATTGGTGACTGATGAGTGGAGAATTACTATATATAATGACTTCGGAGAGATGTATAATTTAAAAAAAGATCCTAACGAAAAAAATAATTTATGGAACGATGAATTCTTTAAAGATATAAAATTAGATTTAATTCTTAGATTATATAGAAAAAGCATTAGAAATATTGAAAAAAAAGTAATTAGAGACTGTGAATATTAAAAAAAAACTATAATTAGATTAAATTTGAAAAAAAATAGATTTTAAATAATATTTTTTATATCTTTACATCTACTCCGTAAGGTCACTTCTGTTACCATTGCTATTTCAGCTATTTCTGATTGAGTTTTTCGTTCACCCGTAGTTTTTGCTGCCATATAAATCGCAGATGCTGCTAACCCTTTTGGATCTTTTCCAATACGTGTTAAACCATTTTTAGAAGCCTTAACCAGAAGATCGTAAGCTCTTTTTTGAGTTGTCATTGATAGTCCCAAATCGCCCCCAAATTTAAATACAAGCTTTTCAGCAGTAATAGGATGGTATTTAAGGCCCATTTCGGGTAAAATTTCTTTTACAATCAATCCAAGAGAATGATGTACGATTCTTCGCGGACTCATAGAGGCATCGCAAACTTCGTCAAGCAAGCGAGGAAATTCGTGAATTCTTATAGCCGCATATAAAGATGCTGCAATAAATCCATCAATTGATCTGCCCATTGTAAGCTTTTTTTCTGCAACATTTGAATAAATTTTCCATGCTGTTTCCTGTATATATCCAGGAATGTTTAATTTAGATACAATTAAATTTAATTTTGGTTTAGCTTCCCAAAAATTTCTTTCGATGCTTGAAACTAATGATTTTTGTATTTTAGATAACCTTGAGAATAATCGCTTGCCTTTAGGATCTAGAGTTTGACCTTTTGAATCCGTTTTCGTAACCGGAAGTACTGTTCGTGGTCCAAATGTTCTCCACCTTACTTCCGTTCGTTTTCTTTGATTAATTTCTTCCTTAGTATAGGCTCTTGTTTCTGTTTCAACAATATCCTTTCCTGTTACCGTCCCACAATTTATACATACAATTTCTCCGTCCTTATTGGTAAAGCACGGATTGTCACAACATTGCTTTTCATTAAATTTATCATCCATAAACTCATTTCTTTCAAATCGGAGTCTATTTCTATAATCTTTATTCATATTTTATCACATCCTAATATTTTATATTAAAAACTTAAATAATTACTCGAAAAATATTGAGATATTACTTAGTGAGGGTATTGTTTATATCCCTACAAATTTTAAACATAAGGCATAATCCATTTCATTCAAAGATTAGGTCTCTTTACATTCTTCATTTCGGATCAGCTCAAATATTCTAGAGATATATGGAAATTCATATATTTAATTTTATCTATTTTAAATCGAAGATTTTAATTAACTTATTTGCAGGAAAGCCAGCTAGAATGACTGACAAAAAGGCGTTTAAGATGGTTAATCATAAA
>JBHLLE010000683.1:0-2821 GCA_048885945.1 Candidatus Hermodarchaeota archaeon
GGTCTCTACTATATGTCCACATTCCTTTGTGGCGTATGTAGATAAAAATCTAAAGATAAGAGATTATTTCGTTCCTGATTTTCAACTTGAATTAACGGAAACTGAGTCCACAAAGAAAATTGAGGAAATCACAATCCCTGGATTAGATTTAATTGATTTAGACCTACTTAAACTTAATTTGGCGTCAGAACTTCTATGTTGTATGCTGGGAGGAATTTTTTTAAAACGGAAGTTATTATTGATTTTAGAAGAAGAATACCTTTACAATCATATACAAAATTTTTTCCAATATATCACTCAAGATTCATTTGAGTATGAAATTAAAATAGTCTCAACCGAAGAATACAATAATAACCGTGATAAATACGAAGATTATATAGTTTTAAAAGGAACTGAAATTTTCAATGATAAAGAGAATGTTCTTAATCTTAAAAAACTAATTTTTGAAAAAATAATTATTGAAAAGTTTTTATCTGAATCACAATCATCAATTAGCTTAGTTCTTTTAAAAAACGAAATTAAAAAAAACTA
Source organism: Candidatus Hermodarchaeota archaeon (assembly GCA_048885945.1). Lineage (GTDB taxonomy): Archaea > Asgardarchaeota > Lokiarchaeia > Sigyniarchaeales > SOKP01 > LW40-45. The sequence continues at coordinate 532 of JBHLLE010000683.1, forward strand.
TGTATTATCGAAATCTATCTCAGAGTTTATAAATGATTATAAAAATAAAGAAAAACTCAGCTCTAAAATAATTACAGATTATTTAAAAGATGCTCATGGTTATAAGGTACAAAAAGATTTTAAAAAATATTTAAATTTTCTACTAGAAATCGTAGAAAATTATTTTAACATTCAGCTTTATGAAAGTTCTGATGTTGCAGATTTTCTGGAGTTTATATAAGATTTCATCTTTAAAAATTTGACAATCAGAAAAATTTTCTGTTAAATAACAATTAAGATAAAGATGCGCCGCCCGGGAATCGAACCCGGGTCGCCAGGTGTTTGCGATTTAATTATACATTAAAACATGGCAACCTGGCATACTTACCACTATACTAGCAGCGCATTATTATTTAAGATAAAATATAGTAAAAAATTAAAATTTAATGTTTCTAATAAGGATTATTTTTACACGACTCTAGAAATTACTTGCTTAACTTCGTTTTGAATCGTAAAATCTTCCAATTCCTGAAGACTACTAGGTAATCCTTCTCTAACTCCGATTTCTTTGCACTCTAAATAAGACATTGCTGTAGCAAGCTTAGAAATTTTTTTAAGTGAAAAATTATTAAGGATTGAAATTAATATTCCACTTAAAAAGGCGTCCCCTGCTCCAGTGGTATCTTCCACTTTTCCACTATAAACGCTACTGTTGATAATTTCTTTTCCATCTGAGATGATAGAACCGTTTGGACCATCAGTTATAGAAATCAATTTAACCCCTAAATCCAGAAAAGAGTGAATCATGTGGAGAGTATCACTTTCGCCAGTAAAATCTCTGGCTTCCTCTTTATTTAGGGATACCACATCAGAATTTGATATTAAAATCTTAGCCCATTTTGGATTATTTTTGATTATAGACATACTTGGAGCAGCAAAAATTTTACCTCCATTGTTTTTGGTTAGCGACAATGCCTTTTCAATGGCTTTACATCCACTTTCAGTTGTAAGCGAAGTCCACGCAAACGCTTTAATCTGATCAAAAAGTTCTTTTTTCACGTCATCAGGAGTCAATAAATTATTCGCACCTTTATAGGCTAGAATACTTCTATCTTTACCCCATTCAGTACTTAAAATTACTGAAAATGCGGTATTATCTTTATCAGTTTGTTTTATTTGAGAAAGATCCACTCCTCTCTTTTTCATATCATCTAAGCATATCTGAGACGAGAAATCTTTTCCAAGAATCCCAATATAAGCAGCCCTCAATCCTAACATAGAGCAATTAGCTGCAATATTTGCTCCAGAACCTCCAGGAACAAATCTCACGTTCTCAATATTTAATTTTCGGCTATATTCTATTGCGGTATATTTTTTGATAATATCTTTATCAAGAAGCTCGAACCTTAATATGTCTTTTATTTGAATAATACAATCAAGAGTACAACTTCCAATGGTAACTAATTCTGGATTCACAATAATCACAATAATTATAAAAATAATAATTGAATTGAAAATAGAGTCAGAGCTTAAATAATTTTACTAAATACGTAAGTGAAGTGAAAATAAAAAAACTAAATTATTCGCTTGATTTAAGCCGATTTAATTCTTCTTCTAATTCTTTAATTTTCTGACTGCCTCCTGTAGCGCTTGGCAAAGCTGCTCCAGTTTCAACTCCGATTTCCGCGTCAATTTCGCCAAGAAAATCATCTACTTGCGAATCAGTAACGGCAGTATCAAGATTCATATCCGTCATACTTTCAGAGGTAATTTCTTGAGCAACATTAAAGTCTTCTACATCTAAATCAATATTTTTCATCAATTCTGTTATTTGAGGCACAGATAAAGATCGTTTTATCCCAGAAACCGCAACAGCTACTCCTTTTAATATCTCAGAGACATCTTTTACAGCCCCAGCATTTTCAAGTTTAAATTGCAGTCCCTCTAAATTTGTTCTAAAATTGTCAACTGCTCTTGCTTGGTTTTTTACCTGGAGATAATTCCTTGCGTGAAATTTTGAACCTTCGATATCTCCATCTTTTCGGAGTTTAACTGCCTTATCTTTTGCTAACTTTGCGCTCATCTCCAATTTTCTTGATTGACGCATTAATCTTTTGTTAAACACTTTAAGCTTTACGGTAACACTTCTAATAGTATCTTTCTTTTTTCCTCCCGACAACCAGCCTGATAAATCTTTTAGAAATCCTATGACAATCACCTAAATTTTATTCATACTTATTAAGTATAGTATAAACATTATATTATAAATTTTTTTTATATTAAAACTGGTAAAAATTTAATATATTTTTAG
>JBHLLE010000684.1:0-2819 GCA_048885945.1 Candidatus Hermodarchaeota archaeon
TTTAAAAATCATATTAATTATCTATTAAATCAGATACCTTGTTAAAAATTAAAAGAGTAAAATAAAATGAGTGAATTAACTGAAAAAATCGTTGATTTTCTAAAGATATTGGCTGATCAAACACGACTAGATATGCTATTATTACTAAAAAATAGTGCTAAATCTTCAGCAGAAATTCAAAAAGCTTTGGATAAAAGTCAATCAACCATCTCACAACACTTAAAAATTCTTTGGGATGCAGATCTCATAACTTTTGAAAAAAATAAAGACAATAATGTAAAATATTACACAATTAAATATCTGTATATTTTTAAGATTATTTCATTCATTCAATCATTTGTAATAACTCTTCAAAAGGATAAGATTAGAGAATTAACAAATTTCGATGTTTATGATACATTACATTAATATTTTTGAAATATTTATTAAAATTTACTTTAAGGGGATTATTTAGGTTATGGTAGAATCCACTGAATCGAGAAAGATTGTATTAATAGGTCTTGATAATAGTGGGAAAACCTCAATAATGTATAACTTAAAGGGGATAAAGAATCTCCCTAAATATTCTGAAATTAATCCAACTAAAGGGGAGAATATTGAAACATTTGAATCTTTTGATACAAAATTTAGTATATGGGATCTTGGTGGACAAAATACATATAGAGAATCTTATCTAGAAGACGCAAATAGAATATTTAACGAATGTAATAAATTAATTTACGTATTTGATATTCAAGATATTCAAAGATACGATTTAGCAATTGAGTATTATGGAAAGGTAATTGATTTACTTGAAACGGCAGAAGAGGTAAATAATGTTGATATTTCAATTTTTCTTCATAAATACGATCCAGATTTAAAGATAACAAGACCAGAAATTACAGAAGAAATCGTAAATGATTTCATAGAAAGAATCAAAGAAAGAATAGAAAAGACTAATTTTTTTTATCAAATTTTTAAAACAACGATATACGCGTTTTTTGAGAAATCCATTGTAGATTAACAATGTATAATATTTTCTGATTATCGTTAATCTATAGTGATTGCTCCTAATTTACACGCTGTAGTGCAAATATGACATTTAACGCAGCTATCTTCGCGATCCTCCACTACAACGCATTTTGGGTCTGAATCCATATTTATTATTTCATATATCCCTCTAAAACAAGCTTCTTCACACGCGTAATTCTCACATTCTAGGCATTTGCTTGTATCAATATGATGGAATTTATAACTTTCAATAGTATGTTCTTTATTACTTACGCTCATCATATACATCTAATTAAAGTTTCTATTTATCCGTTTATCCTTTAAATAATAAATTTAGACGTACTGAAATAGTTTAATCATATTTTTTTTTTGTTTTTTTTTTATAATCCATAAAGTAATTGTTTATTTTAAGTAAAAAAATTAATTACAATAAGAAAAGTAAACAGACGAAAGGACCTGATGAACACTCAAAAACAACCACTATTTGAAATACCCAATTTGAAGCAGGGTGTTTTTATAAATCGTCAAAATAGATTTGTGGGAGAAATTAAATACAATGGAAAAACTGAAACTGCCCATATCCACGATCCTGGGCGTTTAAAAGAATTATTGATTAAAGGTGCTAAAGTTCTTTTCACGGAATCAAAAGGAAAACTAAAGTATTATATAAAAGCTGTGAAGACTAAAAATGAATGGGTTCTAATTGATACTTCACTGCATTCTAAAATTGCTCACAAAGTATTCAAGTATATACCAAAATTTTCAAATGTCAAAGAAATTAAAAAAGAAGTTAAAATCGGAACTAGCAGGATAGATTTCCTGCTGGATGGAGTCCCATTAGAAGTTAAAGGTGTCTCTTTAGTTAAAAATACTCTCGCTTTATTCCCAGATGCTCCTACCGAACGTGGTACAAGACACGTAAATGAAATTATTGAACATAATGGTATTATTTTTTTCTTGGTTGTTCGCAAAGCAGAGCTTTTTGCCCCTAATGAAGAAATGGATCCAAAATTTTCAGAAAAATTGTGTGAAGCAAGGAAAAAAGGGATTAAAATTATAGCGGTTCAAATTTCTTTTGATGGTAAGATGCTCTATTATCGAGGGAGAATTAAATTAGCTGATTTTTGAATTAATAAAACTTAAAAAAACTTTTTAATAGTTGAATTGAGTACACTTAAACCGAAAACACTTAAATTATATAATTCTTATCATATTATTAACTATCAACTGAACAATTTAGTATAAATTAGGAGATATAACATTTGAGTTCTGTAATCATAGTTGAAGATGAAATAGTTGTCTATGATCTCGTAAAAGAATATTTGCAGAAAAAACCATTGTTTCAACTTGAAGAAATTATTAATTTTATTAATTATAGATTAAAAGCGAACGTAAATTTTAACAAAAACAAGATTACTTTAGTTATCAAAGCTCTAATAAAGAAAAAATTAATCTTACCGGGAACTAAACTAGTTAGAGACGATATTTTAGAAGTAGCTAAGAGAGTAGAAATATACGATTATATTACCGCCATGCCGGGCGCAAATTTAACAGAAATAAAGGATTACCACGAAATAGGGAGTAATCACGTTATATGGCATCTTAAATGGTTAGAAAAATTCGAGTTTATAAGGTCTACAAGGTTTAGAAATCAAAAAGTGTATTTTAATTCCAATTTTGACATAAAATACGACGAGGTATTTTTCTATTTAAGAAATACTAAAGTAAAAAAAATAATAAAATTATTACGCGAGCAGTCGTCGTCGATGAATGCTACGAATATTTCAGATACATTAAGTATTCATTATACTACCGTAAAAAAATATATG
>JBHLLE010000685.1:0-2815 GCA_048885945.1 Candidatus Hermodarchaeota archaeon
TGTGATTGGTTACAATAGAGAAAGTTACAAAATTTGTGGAGGAAGAGTAAATATTTTATTCAACATCAAACTATATTCTTGTCAAAATAATAAGAAGATCTTAATAAAATCCTTAATGGGAGATAAGATTCTTGAAATAGATTCTCCTAATACAAAAATAGAGCGTCTATTAAAGAAAGGTGTTAAACAGATATTATCCCTTGATGCGATTGCTTTTAATGAATATATGTTATTTATTACAAAAAGGATTATCAAAAAAAATTCTAATTTTGTAAATGAATTTCCTGGTGAAGAAATTGAATTAAAATTTGAAAATATTGATGAGCTAATGCCTAAAAGATTATATTATTTATTTCAGAATAAAGTTAATAATTTTCAAATAGAAAAAAATTTCCCTTTTTTCTGTACCGAAATCTAATTGTAGGATACTTATCAGAGGATACGAAGATAATTCTTGGATATAAAGATAAACCACTAAAAGTTAGAAAAATAGATGTTACAGTTTATGATAAAAATAACTATAAAATAATGAGGAGGAAAGAATTAAAAAAAGAATCTTCAGTAGAAGTTTTTAATAATATTGATAAGAAAAATGTTCTTATTAAAAGGAAAAGAGTTTTTTGGATTGAGAATATGAAGACAAAAAGAATTTATCATATAGCCATAGATAAAGAGATGGGTAAAAAAAAGTCTATGAGCCAAATAGAAATTGAATATGCGGGAATTGTTTCAAGAAACAGTGAGGGAGATATTGAAGCAATAAAAAAAGATTTGATTGATATTGCAGAAATAATTAAAAATCGATTTAAGAAATTAAAAGTTACAACAAAAACAAAAGGACAATGGTTAAGAAAAACAAAATAATTGTGATAAGTGGATTTTCTGGCTCAGGCAAATCTTCTGTCTCAGGCGTATTCAAAAAGAAAGGGTATAAGGTTATAAGTGTTTCAGAGACTTTAAAAAAATACTTTCAGAAAAACATCCCTAATTTTACTAAAATAAGCGAAAATTCCAGACAAAGACATATCAAAGAAATCTTACTAAAAAAGCCATTGCTTCCAGGTGAAGAGATAAAAAAAGCGGCTTTAAAAAACAAGAAAAACAAGATTGTTTTAGATGGGGTAAGAGGATTTAGAGATTTAGTCTATCTAGATAATTACGATTTGATTATAATCTTCCTTTATTCAAATTTTAATCTACGAAAGAAAAGAGTTAGCGAAAGAAAGAAAACATCCTTAGATCAGAATTTAAAAAAAAGAGATTTTTTAGATTATTCTGTTGGAATAGGGGATGTAATTAAAAACGCTAACTTTTTAATAAAAAATGAGAGATTATTAAAGAATGAATTATTTAATTTGACAAATAAATTAATCAAAAACAAATTTAAACCGATAAATCATAAAGCTTTATATACCAAAATAACTAGAAGTCTTTTAACAGAGGTTAAGGAAAATGAATCTAAGATTAAGAGGATCAGAATGTGATTGCATTGAATGGAAATTAAATCCCTTTAAAGTTGGAAAAATATTCTGGAAACCTAAAAAAAGGAAGTTAGAATTTAAAAAATCAGAGATTAGTTTATCAATCCCCTACAGAGTAGCCCCAATTATTTTAGATTTGAGTAGATTTTCTCCAACCGGAGTTCAGCAAAATAGTTATGGGGCAGGAGAACTATCTCTTGCAGTAAATCCCGGATTAGAACTATCTATAGAATTATTAAAAAAACCCGAAATTACTATAGAAGGTACAAATAGAGGAGCGGTTATTATGCATATGATACTTATTTTTAGAAAATTGATAGGAAAAGATTTTGGAGTAAGAATAAAGGTCAAGGAAAACGATAAACTTACACATATGGGATTAGGAACAACACCAACTTTATTTAGTGGAGTTGCTATTGGAATTAACGCTCTTTTAGGAAAGCCTTTCAAAGAGGAAGAATTAGCAATGCTCGTCTCATTTAATTATGGTGAAGAATTTTCGGAATCTAAAGAATATTTAGTCCCGGGATTAACTACAGGAGGGGCATTTTGGAATTCCTTAAAGGGAGGGGTAACCCTTGTTTCTGGGTCTTATCAATTAGTCTTTAATGATAAATTAGAAGGCGATCCCTTTGTCCTAATAGGAATTCCAAGAAAAAAAGAAAAAGATGTTCAAAATGCTGAGAAGGGATTTGAGATTCCAATAATGGATCTCGTTAGAAAGTACGATCGTTTTGATGCTGGAAAGATATGTTATTGGACACTTATGAATCTTTTGCCGGCTATAAAGCTTAGAAAAATAAAAGAGATTGGAGAAATTATTTGGGATGTAAATTTAAACACTGCAAAAGCATTTCCTCCAATGATAAAGCATAAATCTTTTGAATCTTTTCCGTTAATGACAGAATTATATTCTCAGGGCAATGAAATAGTTTTTTTGTCATCTGCTGGGCCTTCAATTGTTACAGTAACATCTAACAAAAAAAGAGCTAAAAAAATTTATGAAAAATATAATTTTGATGTTTTTGAAGCAAAATTAAATAACACCGGAATTATTTTAAAAGAAAATCTTTCGGCGTAAGCTGACTATCTGTTTTCCATCAGGAAAACGCGCCCTCTCTGTTTTTGGGAGCGGGTGGTCTGGGGACGGCAAAGGACAATTTTATTATTCTTCAAAAGTTTTATTCAGCAATTAAATATAATCATTGTTAGACGGAGCGAAGTTTCGAAAGTGTTTTTTAGGACGATTATATTTAGCGAAAGAACAAAAAGATTGGTGATTTATCCGAGCTACAGCGAGGACAGATTTCAATTTGGATGCAATCTGGGAATCG